>NZ_JBJMQP010000138.1:0-2905 GCF_045802625.1 Hyalangium sp.
AGGTGGTTGGGGTCCTCGTAGACGTACTGGAAGGACTCCTTCACCAGCCGGTTCAGCGTGGGATCGTCGGTCTTGTCCAGGCCGTCCTTCACCAGGCGGATCTGGCGGCGCAGCTCGAACTTGATGTCGGTGGCGCTCATGCCACCGGCGGCCAGATCCTGGGCCACCTTCAGGTATTTCTGGCTCTCGGTGCCGTTGGGCAGGTGGTTGGGGTCCTCGTAGACGTACTGGAAGGACTCCTTCACCAGCCGGTTCAGCGTGGGATCGTCGGTCTTGTCCAGTCCCTCCTGGGCCAGGCGCACCTTGGAGGTGAGGGCCAGTTGGATGTCCGGGGCGTTCTGGCCCTGGTTGCGCAGATCAATGGCCATGTTCATCAAGTCCGTCCGCTCCTGGCCAGTGGGGAACTTCGTTCCCTGCCACACAGTCCGGAAGGCGTCGTCGACCACCCGGGTGAGGCGCTCATTCGTCGGAGGGCTCATGGACGGGGGCAGCAGATCCCCGGCCGGCAGGGCCGTCTGAAGCGCAGGCGCGAAGCTCGACGCGGCCACGTTGAGAGCCGGGGCGCTGGCGCGCGCCACGGTCGCCGGAGCCACCCCCTGAGCCCCCGTGCTGGGAACGGACGACGTGCTCCGCGGAACCACAACCGTGGGTTGATTGGTGACTCGCAAAACGGGTGCCTCCTGGAAAGAAGATTCCCTGGATGACGGGCTTACTGGATTGTCGGACTCCGGAGGCGAAAGTTGCGTCGGTCGAGAGGAGGATGGGGCGTTTTTCCTCGGCGGAGCGGGCCGAGGCGAGCCGGTTATGAGCCGGGGTGGGGTGGGTTGGCAGGGGCTCGCAGCCTCTGTCACGGGCTCGCAAGCCGTGGAAAAGACAGGGGCTCCGCAGACCTGTTGGCGCGTGGGATTGGAAGCGCCAGCTACCCGGCCGAGCGGGCAGGGAGTCACCGAGCACTGCGGGCCCGGCGGCGGGGCGTGCGCGATCTGCGCGCGGGGACGGTGCGAGCCGACTTTACCGTTCCCGCGTCCGGATGGCTCCATGCACTCCCCGAACCTCGCAAGGCGATGAACGCCTCCGTGTGCAGGAGACTCAGCCGGGCGCCACGTGGGTGCTTGCCGGCGGGCCCTTCCCGTCAGGATCCCACACGTACTCCTCGATGGGAGTGAGCTTCATGTTCGTGAAGCCGTGCCGCTGGACGAACTCGGCGAAGCGCTCGGAGACGACAATGCTGCCCCGCTTGCCGCGAGGCCGGAACGCGTCCTCCCCCTGCCAGGTGCCCGGCTCCAGGGCAAAGCCGTGGACGGAATCCACTCCAGCGGAGCGACACTCAGGGCAAGTGATGGGCTCTGAGCGGCGGATACGGCTCCGTGCCTCATCCACAGCTCCCCGGCCGAAGCAGGCGGTGACGGCGACGTAGGGGGGCATGGAACCGGGCTGGGGGCTCTTGCGCCTCCTGCGCACACGCACCACCTCGACAGGGTGAAAGCCGAGCAGTCCCGTCAGCCCTTCTGCCTGGAATGCTTGGGCGAAGCGCTCGGAGATGAGCGCGTCATACCCAGGGCCCTCCACGAAGTCCCCGCCCCCCTGGCCATACAGCTCCAGCTCGACACGATAGGGTGGCAGCCACGTCAGCATTCCCATGTGCTCGCCACACTGCGGGCACTGAGGAGGATCTGTGCGGTTGACGGGCTCGATCTTGCTGAACTTGGTGTCATATGGCCCGAAATTTCCGTCTTCGAGAACGAAGAAACGAGAGGTAGGCACATCAGAAACCATGAGGGAACCTCTTGAGCATCTCCTTGCGGTTGTAGATCTCGCGGAGTTTCTGCATGAACTGCGCTGGCGTCCTCAAGCGCCTTGGCAATGGGCCGGGAGATGATGTGGTGGTTCTGTCCATTGCAGTTGGGGGGCTCGCCCGACGCTTCTGCTGAGGCTTCTACTCCGGCGGATTCCTCGCCCTTGGCGTCTGCGTCCGCAGCCCTGAGCGCCTCTCGCCGCAGGGCTGCCTTCTCGAGCTCGGGCTCGCCCTGAGGCTCCGCGCGGCTCGCCTGCGGAGCATCTCCCGCCCAGAGGCCCGGCTCCCTCGAAGGAGGGAGGATTCGGCGATGAGGGCTCCGTGGGTACTCCGGCGCCTCTTGGCCGGGCTGACCGACCATAGGCGCCCCAGCTCCGGGAGGGGTGAAGGGTGGGGCAGGGAAGACAGGGCCGGGAGCGGCCTGTGAGTAGGTGCTGTGTGCCGGTGAGGCACACCCTGCAATGAGTAGGAGGAGCAGGAGGAGAGGCATGGCGGTGACTCAAGCCTACCAGCCCCCCGAAGGACGAAGGCGCCCCCTCCCATCCATGCCCGATGCGCTCCGTAGCCAGAGCAAGCACGGACATGATGCAGGCAGGGGCATCCGACATGTTCGGGCGGCACGACACGAAGTTCCGCGACGTCAAGCTGGCCGCTGGCGGCCCGTATGGTGCGCCGGTGGTGCGGAGCCTGGAAGTGGTGGCCTCCCGCCCCAGCGCCCGGGCGGAAAATCCCGAGGCGGGGCAGGGGACTGCGAGTGGGCCCTCCCGGATTCGAACCGGGGACCAATCGGTTATGAGCCGACAGCTCTGACCGCTGAGCTAAGGGCCCGGAAAGACAAACGGGCGACGGGATGAGTATCCCGCCGCCCGTAGCACTGACAAGGGGCTCCGGCTTCAGCGCGCCGGAGCTTCACTCTCGAAAGCTCAGCTCTCCACGAAGGAGCGCAGGCGCTTGGAGCGGCTGGGGTGGCGCAGCTTGCGCAGCGCCTTGGCCTCGATCTGACGGATGCGCTCGCGCGTCACCTCGAAGTCCTGGCCCACCTCTTCCAGCGTGTGGTCGCTCTTCTCGCCGATGCCGAAGCGCATGCGCAGCACCTTCTCCTCGCGCGGC
>NZ_JBJMQP010000139.1:0-21092 GCF_045802625.1 Hyalangium sp.
CCCTGGAGGGTCACCCTCGCGGCACTCGGGCTCTTCCCCGCGTCCTGGGGGCCCTCGCACCCCACGAGTCCAATCAGCAGGACAGCGCTCAGCAGTGCTCTTCTGGGACATCCGCTCATGTGATCACCCGCGCTTTTCTGGGCTCAAAGCTGCTTTCTGTTATTCTGGTTTTGCCTTTTACACTCCATGTGTACGTTTTACAAGGAATATATGATTTTACAGTTTTATTGAACTGGGCTGACAGGGAGCCAGGGGGTCCTTCTCTGATCCCCGCGAGGCGCCAGACGCGGTAATCCTGGGCCATGGCCCTTCCCGCGCTCCTGCACGCCGCCATCTTCGACATGGATGGCACCCTGGTCGACAACATGCGCTTCCACTCCGAGGCGTGGGTCTCCCTCTCCCGGCGCCTCGGCATCGACGCCACCGCCGAGCGCTTCGAGCGCGAGTTCGCCGGCAAGAAGAACGAGGAGATCCTCCCCGTGCTGCTCGGCCGGGCCGTGGCGCCGGAGGAGCTGGCCCAGCTCGCCGAGGAGAAGGAGACCCACTACCGCAAGCTCTATGGTCCTCACCTCGGGCTCATGCGCGGCGCCGAGGCCTTCATCTCCCGCCTGCGTAGCGCCGGCCACCGCCTCGCCGTCGCCACCGCCGCGCCTCCTGGCAATCGCACCCTCGTGCTCGATGGCCTGGGCATCCGCTCGCTCTTCTCCCGGGTCGTCGGCGCCGAGGAGGTGGTCCGAGGCAAGCCCGCGCCGGACATCTTCCTGACCGCGGCCCGCCACCTCGAGGTGGCTCCCTCCGCTTGCGTCGTCTTCGAGGACGCGGTGAACGGCATCCTCGCGGCGCGCTCGGCCGGCATGTTCGCCGTGGGCATCACCACGACCACGCCCCCCGAGGTGCTTCGCGAGGCGGGCGCCCACTGGGTGGCTGCCGACTTCGCCACGCTCCCACCGGAGCTGGAGGCCCGGCTGTTCGGGAACACTTCACGCGCGGTGGGTGGGCGGTAGGCGCGCTAGAAAGGCGCCAGAAGCCGGGACGTTGTGTAGTGTGCCCCTCGCATGGCCACGCAAGCAGCCAGACTCCAGGTCCCCACGGGTCCCTCCCGGCACGTCTATGACGTGATCGTCCTGGGCAGCCAGCTGGGCGGGGCGCTCGCGGCCGCGCTCCTGGCCAAGCGCAGCCACCGGGTGCTGCTCATCGATCACGACGGCACCGGCACGGGCTACGAGCACGGCGGCTATGTGCTCCCCTACGCGCCCTCCATCGCCCCTTCCCTCAAGGCGATGCCCTCGGTGGAGGAGGCCTTCACCGAGCTGGGCCTCACCACCGCCATCCAGCGCGCCCTGCGCCCTCACCTGCCCGAGCTGCAGCTCATCCTCCCGCGCCACCGGGTGGACCTGCACACCGACCCGGCGCGCCGCCGCAACGAGCTGACGCGCGAGTTCGGCGAGACGGCCGAGGGCCTGCTCTCGGCGCTCACCGCCACCGCCTCCCAGCACGAGGCCAGCGACGCCTTCTTCAAGGAGCAGCCCGCCCTGCCCCCCGATGGCTTCTTCGAGGCCTGGGGCCTGAAGAAGAAGATCGGCCAGCACCCGGGCCTGGAGACCCACCCGCGCCTGTCCAACAACACTCCGCCCGGGGCGCTGCTGCGCGGACTGCTCCCCTTCCTCATCTACCTGGACGAGCCCACCTCGCCCCTGGCGCTCACCCGGCCCCTGTCCCAGGCCCTCCAGGCGCCCCAGCGCTTCCCCGGCGGCAACGAGGGCCTGCGCGAGCTGCTCGTCCGGCGCCTGACCGAGCTGGGTGGAGATGTGCTCACCCGGGAGAACGCCGAGAGCTTCGTCGTCGAGGAGATCTCCTTTGATGGGGCCCGCTTCGCTGGCGTGAAGCTGGTGCGCTCGGACGTCATCTACCGGGCCTCGTGCATGGTGGCGGCCATGGACTCGGGGGCGCTGCGGCGGCTCGTCACGGACCGCAAGCGGCACCGCGGCCTGCTCGAGCAGCTCGATGCGGCCTCCACCCGGTCCATCCTGTTCTCGGTGAACTGGGTGGTCCCCGCCGACGCCCTGCCCCGCGGCATGGGCGAGCTGCTGCTGGTGGAGACCGAGGACCCGGAGCTCAAGCCGCTGCTGATCCAGGTGCACCCGGCGCGCACGCCCGGTGGCAAGGAGGACGAGTCCCTGCGCGTGGTCTGCGCCGGGGCCTTCGTGCCCGCCAGCGTGAGAGACTTGGGCGAGGAGCACATGCAGGCGCTGGCGCGGCGCATCGACGCGCAGCTGGATCACCTGATGCCCTTCTCCCAGGAGAAGCGGGTGCTGCGCTCGGCGCCGTACCTGGATGCCTCGGGGGTGCGCGGCAGCAGGCTGATGCCCCACCCCCTCTACAGCTTCGAGGCGGAAGCCTTTCTGGGCGTCACGGGTTTGAAGCAGCGCACGCCGGCGAAGAACATCCTGCTCGCCGGCCGGGAGGTGCTCCCCGGCCTGGGCCTGGAGGGCGAGCTCCTCGCGGGGATGCGCGCCGCGCGGCTCGTGCAGGAAATGCTGAAGAAGAAGAACCCCCTCAAGGGCTGAGGGGCAAAACCGGGTGGATTTTCAGGGGATTTCTGGTAGGTTCCGCCGCTCTTTTCGGGGCAGAGCCTGTAGAGCCCCTGTTTTCAAGGAGTTGGCTGTCATGGCGTGGAAGTGTGACATCTGTGGGAAGCGGCCGCTCGTGGGCAACAACGTCTCCCACGCGAACAACAAGACCAAGAAGCGGACGCTGCCGAACCTCCAGAAGATCCGGGCCAATGTGCAGGGCCGTACTGAGCGCGTCCTGGCCTGCACCCGCTGCATCAAGGCGGGCAAGATCACCAAGGCCGCCTGATCCCCGGGCAGGGCACTCGGAGGGTGGGCCGGCCGCGTTCAGCTCCGCTCGCGCCACCGCCCACCGAGCGGCTTCACCCCCAGGCGGATGATCTGGACCTCCTCCCCGTTGAGGCGGTCATCCGCCGCATGCATCAGGAAGACCTGGCTGCCGTTCGAGCGGTCCGTACAGCGCTCCCCTCCGTGGCGGAAGCGGCTCGGGCCGTGGCGGATGCTTTGCGGGCAGGGGGCCGGCTGCTCTACGTGGGCGCTGGTACGAGCGGACGGCTCGGCGTGCTGGATGCCAGCGAGTGCCTGCCCACGTTTGGCGCTTCTCCCTCCCAGGTTCAGGCCGTCATCGCCGGTGGCAGGCGGGCGCTGACTCGCGCGGTGGAAGGCGCCGAGGACGACCAGGCCGCTGGGGCCGAGGCCGTGCGCCACTTCCGGGCGAGCGCGAAGGATGTGGTGTGCGGCATCTCCGCCAGCGCCACCACGCCGTATGTGCTCGGGGCGCTGGCCGAGGCGCGGCGGCGCAAGGCGCGCACGGTGCTGGTGTGCTGCAACGCGCCCGGGCCTCGCACGCGGGTGGAGATCCTGATCCTGGCGCCGACGGGGCCGGAGCTGGTCGCGGGCTCCACGCGGCTCAAGGCGGGCACGGCCACCAAGCTGATCCTCAACGCCCTCACCACCGCGGCCTTCATCTCGCTGGGCAAGGTGTACCGGGGCCGGATGGTGGACGTGCGTCAGGCGAACGCGAAGCTCCGAGCGCGGGCGGTGCGGATGGTGGCCGAGCTGACGGAGCTCCCGCTGGCCCAGGCTCGCCGGCTGCTGGGCTCGGCGGGGGGCTCGGTGAAGGTGGCGCTCGCGATGCACTTCACCGGGCTGAGCCGAGAACAGGCCCAGGCACGGCTTCAGAGCTCCACCCTCCGAAGCCTCGAGAAGCCCCAGGCCCGGAGTGGCCGCCGCTCATGAGCTCCTGAGCGGCCTCACTGCCCCTGGCGGCGCATCAGGATCAGGCTGCTCTCACCGCCCTCCTTCTGGCCCTCGGGGTTCATGTAGAGGTAGTCCACCACCTCGGCCTCGGGGATCTCCACGCGCGAGCCCAGGCGCAGGCTGCTCACGGCATCCGGCTCGTTGCCGAGCGTGCCGCGCCACTTGCCCGCCTCCCACGAGGTGATCTCCACCCACATGAACTCCTGGTCGCCATCGTCGGTGCGGAAGCCGGCCTTGAGCACCAGCTGCTCCGGTGGCCGCAGCCCCTTCACCACGCGCTCCCTCAGCTCGACGAGCCGCGCCCGAGCCTTGCGCGCCACCGCCTCCAGCTCCGGGTCACCCGGCTTCACGGGAACGACACCATCGGGTTGCGGCCCGAACAAGGCATCCAGCGCGGCCACCTGTCGCGAATGAGCATCCCCGCTGCCGGGGAAGCCCAGCTCCAGCAACACGTTCTCCGAATCGCCCTGGTCCCTTTGGGCCACGAGCGCCTTCAACTTCACGCGCCGGGCAGCCCCCTTCTGCACCCGAGCCTCGATCTGGCCGCGCAGCTTGCCGTCCTTCAGCTTCGCCAGATCCACGTCCAGCGTGCCATCGGCGGAGATCCCGAGCCCCTCCGCCAGCAACTGCGCCACGACGTTGACGAACCGCCCCATGTCCTGGGACAGCGACGGCGGCACCTGCTCCACCACCAGCTCGGGCAGCCCCAGCTTCGCCATCCCGAGGCTGATCATTCGCAAGGCCTCTCCCTCCCGCCGATAGACGTGGAACGTGACGTGAGCCGGGACGAAGGGCACGCCCGCGCTCCAGCCCTCCAGCCGGGCCTCCTTCCAGCTCCGAGGCGAGAAGTACTCCCGCGTCTCGGCATCCCACAGGAAGGCGCCGTGCTGGGTGGCGAGTTCGTGGGCAAAGCGCATGGCCTCCAGCAGCGCCTCATTGCGCTGCTCGAAGGGCACGTGGAACGACAACAGCGTGGCCTGCCGCGCCCCTATCAGCTGCTTGCGCTCCTCGGCCTCCAGGGTCCGGCCGAAGTAGCGCAGCGACTCTTCGTCGATGGGATCCAGATCCTTGTCGGAGGCCGGCTGCACCACGACCTCGGGCGTGAGCTTCCCGGGCACCTGTGGGGCGCTGAGCTTCGGGTACTTCGCCGCCAGCAACTTGCGAGCGCCCGCCACCACGTCGGCCTTGGGAGCAACCGGGTGGAACAGCAGCACCGAGTAGGTGAGCTCCAAGGCGTGGAGCTGGGCCCTCGGAAAGGGATTGGCGGCGGGAACGGGAGGCACAGCCTCCGGCTTGCCCGCGAATGCCAGGGGAGCCAGGAGCAGCCACGAGAGACCGAACAGCCAGCGTACCGTAAACGCGCGAAGCAGTTGCATGGTACCAGAGTGCCACAGTCAGGGACTCAGCAGCAGTGACTCCTCCGGGCGCATGTGGCCCCGGCGGCTTACACTCCAGAACATGAGCCCGCGCCCCTTCACCCGAGTGGATCCGAGCCGTCCCCGCCTCTGCGTGGGGTTGATCTCCGGCACCAGCGTGGACGCGGTGGAGGCGGTGCTCTGCAAGATCGAAGGCACGGGTGCCTCGGTGCAGCTCCAGCTGCTGGCCCACCTCTCGCGCCCCTTCCCGCGCGAGTTCATCCAGCGCGTGCTCGGCCCCCAAGATGCTCGGACGCTCTGCGAGCTCAACTTCGAGCTGGGCGAGCGCTTCGCCGAGGCCGCCCAGGCCGTCATCGCCCACGCGGGCCTGCGCCCGGGAGACGTGGACGTCATCGGCTCGCACGGGCAGACCCTGGCGCACCTGCCCTCGAGCCTCTCCACCACCCCCTCCACCCTGCAGATGGGCGAGTCCTCCGTCATCGCCGAGCGCACCGGCATCCCCGTGGTGAGTGACTTCCGTACCCGGGACATGGCCGCGGGAGGCCAGGGGGCGCCGCTGGTGCCCTACTTCGACTGGGCGGTGTTCCGGAAGCCGGGCGCGGTGCGCGCGTTCCAGAACATCGGCGGCATCGCCAACGTGAGCGTGGTGCCCGAGCGCATGGACGACGTGCTCGCCTTCGACACGGGCCCCGGCAACATGGTCCTGGACGGGCTGGCGCGGCGGATGACAGGCGGCACGATGCAGTGCGATCTGGACGGGCAGCTCTCGCGCCAGGGCACCGTCATCCGCTCGCTGCTGGCGGAGCTGCTGATGCACCCGTTCTTCGCCCTGCCCCCGCCCCGGAGCGCCGGGCGCGAGGGGTTCGGCGAGCCGCTCGTCTCCTTCCTCTGGGAGCAGCACCCGGACAGGCCCGAGGATCTCCTGGCCACCGCGCTGGAGTTCACCGTGGAGGCCACGGCCCGGGCCTACGAGGCCTATGTCCTACCCCGTTTCAAGTCCTTGGAGGCGGTGTACGTCTCTGGAGGTGGAACCCGGAACCCGGCGCTGATGGAGCGGTTCTCGGCGCGGCTGGCCCCCCTGCCGGTGCGGACGGTGGATTCGTTGGGGTTCCCAGAAGGTGCCAAGGAGGCGGCCTGTTTTGCCCTGCTGGCGGCCGAGCACCTGGTGGGGGCCCCCTCGAATGTTCCGTCGGCGACTGGCGCGAGGCGCCGAGTCGTTCTAGGTAAGCTCACACCGTGAGCAGCGTGAACCTGTTGGCCCGCGAAGTGGCCGCGAAGATCGTGTTCTATGGGCCCGGCTTGTCGGGCAAGACGACGACTCTGCGCAAGATCTACGAGACGGTCCGTCCAGCCCACCGCGGCGAGATGATGTCCATCGCCACCGAGGGCGACCGCACCCTCTTCTTCGACTTCCTGCCGGTGAAGGTGGAGCGCGTCAACGACTGCTCGGTGCGGCTGGCGCTGTACACCGTGCCCGGCCAGGTCTTCTACAACGCCACGCGCAAGCTGGTGCTGCAGGGGGCCGACGGGGTGGTGTTCGTGGCGGACTCGCAGCCGGAGGCGTTGGACTCCAACCGCGAGTCGCTCCAGAACCTGGAGGAGAACCTGCTCGAGCAGGGCATCCGCCTGGACCGGTTCCCGCTGGTGATGCAGTGGAACAAGCGGGACATCGAGAAGGCGCTGCCGGTGGAGCAGCTGAGGGCGACGCTGAACACGCGCGGCGCCCTCGAGTTCGAGACCTCGGCCACCAGCGGCCAGGGCGTGCTGGATGCGCTCAAGGCCATTACCCGGCTGGTGATCAAGGACCTGAGGGCCAAGCGCATCGTCCCGGCGCCGCGCGCCACGCCCAACCCGGTGGCTCCGGGCGCGGGCCTGGAGGCGCAGCTGAGCCAGCACCTGCCCTCGCGTCCCTCCCAGTCCATGCCCACGGTGCAGCCGCCCGCGATGACGCCTCGCCAGCACGCGTCCTCGACGACGATCGCGGCGGTGGCACCGGCACCGGCGGCGGCGGCGGCCCCACCGGCCCGGATGGAGGTGACCCCGAACTCCGCTTCGGTGGCCGTGCCTCGCACGGTGGGGCAGCGCGCGCTGGGCCCGGCGACGGCGCTGGCACCGGGGGAGCTGTTCGACCATGCCCGCGCCGCGGAGACGTCCTTCGCCAGCGGCCAGTACGGCATCTGCGTGACGGCCTGCATGGACGCGGTCCGCAGGGCGCTGGCCTTCGCGGGAGAGGGCACGCTGGCCCAGCAGGGTTTCCTGCTGCGGGTGGATGGGAGCGACCTGCTGCGGCTCCAAGGGCTCTCCAGCAAGGTGGACACCGCGCGAGTGGATGACGCGGCCTTCGCGCTGTACTTCGTGATGCAGGTGTTCACCCGGCTGAACGCGGTGGGCCTGCCCGAGACGGCTTGATCGCACAGTCCCGGTTCGCTCGACAGGGAGGCTGGGCCTCAGCCTGAGGGCCCGCCATCCAGGCGGCCGCGTGTGGGCTCGTTGTCAGCCGGGTAGGCAACTGAGAGACTGGCCGTCCAGGCCCAATGGAATCTTCAGACCCACGCGGCGGACAAGATGTGCAAGGTGCTCCCCCTGCGGGAAATCAGTCCCGCACCGAGGACGACACCCAGACGCTCCCGGGCGCCGCCAAGGGGGGCGCGTCTTCCCATGACAAGGACGAAGCGCCCTGGACTCCGCCCGCCGAGTTCGACGAGTTCCGCATCCAGGGGGTGATCGGCCACGGTGGCATGGGAGTCGTCTACCTTGCCCAGGACACCTCCCTGGGCCGCGACGTGGCGGTGAAGTTCCTCGCATCGCGAGAGCCGGATCCCACGGTGATCGAGTACTTCGCGACCGAGGCACGCACCATCGCCCGTCTGCAGCACCCCAACATCGTCACGGTGTACCGAGTGGGCGCGGTCGGTGGGCACCCCTATATCGTCTCGGAGCATGTGGTCGGAAAGAGCCTCGCGCAGCTCCCGCGGCCCCTGCCGTGGCGGCAGGTCCTGACTTTGGGGCTGGGCCTGGCCCGGGGGCTGGCGGCGGCCCATCGCCAGGGCATCCTCCACCGGGACGTCAAGCCGGCCAATGCGCTCGTCACCGCGAGCGGCGAGGTGAAGCTGCTGGACTTCGGTCTGGCGGAGCGGATCGATCGCAGCATGTCGCTGCGCTCCGTGGGCACGCAGACGCTGGCGGGTACGCCGCGCTACATGGCCCCCGAGCTTCTGCGCGGCGCGCCAGCGACCCCTCAGAGCGATCTCTACTCGCTCGGACTCACCCTGTATGAGCTGTGCACGGGCAGCCTCCCGCCGCATGCGCTCGCCCAGAAGCTGCCCGATACCCTCCCTCCACAGGAGCTCGTGAATGCCGAGTCCCCGGCGGAGGAGGCTCCTCCGATCCCCGCCGAGTCGCACGTCGATCCAGACTTCGCCGCGCTGATCATGCGCTGTCTGGCCCCCGTCCCGTCCGAGCGCTTTGCCTCGGCCGAGCTGCTGCGCGAGGCCCTGGAGCGCCTCGAGGCCCCCCATACCGCCGCGCCCCTCACAGGGAATCCCTACCGGGGCCTCGCCCCCTTCGAGGTCGAGCACCGGGCGCTCTTCTTCGGGCGCAATGGCGACATTCTCGACGTGCTCGATCGCCTGCACCGCCAACCCCTGGTGCTCGTGGTGGGAGATCCAGGAGTGGGCAAGTCCTCGCTGTGCCGTGCGGGCGTGCTTCCCCGCGCGGTCGACGAGGCCCTGGACGAGGGCCGTCAGCTCTGCACGATCACGCTCTGGCCGGGCCGCCGTCCGCTCCACGCCCTGGCCTCCGCGCTCGCGCCGCTGTTGGGCCGGAAGGAGGCAGAGCTTGTCACCGCGATCACGGAGACTCCGGACCAGCTCGGGCAGACGCTGCGCGAGCTCTTCCACGGGCGGCGCGGCCTGCTGCTCTTCATCGATCAGCTCGAGGAGCTGATCACCCTGGCCGACCCGGTGCAGGCGAAGCAGTTCGCCACCGTCCTGGGTGAGCTCGCCCTGCCCTCCCCGGGCGTGCGAGTGCTCACGGCGGTGCGCGGCGACTACCTGACGAGCGTGTGCGCGCTGCCGGGCCTGGCCATTGAGGTCGGGCGAGCGCCCTACATCCTTCAGCAGATGAAGCCCGAGCGGGTGCGCGAGGCCATCGTCGGTCCGGCGCGCAGCCGAGGCGTCGCCTTCGAGTCCGAGCACCTCATTGACATCCTCGTCGCCTCCACGTTTCACGGCACGGGCAGCCTGCCCTTGCTGCAGTTCACGCTCGCGGAGCTGTGGGAGAAGCGAGACCCGGCGCTTGGCCGCATCACCGGCAGGGCCCTCACGGAGATGGGGGGCGTGGCGGGAGCGTTGTCACGGCACGCGGACGAAGTGCTCTCCCGGTTGAGCCCGGCCGAGCAGCAGGCCGCACGGCAGATGCTCGTCCAGCTCGTGACGACCGGCGGCCGGCGCGTGGTGCGCAGGGAAGACGAGCTCGTCTCGCAACACTCCGCCGCCTCCCGTGCCGCCCTCCTCGCGCTCGCCGAAGGCCGGCTCCTGCACGCGCACACCGAGGGGGGCCGGGCCCGGTACGAGATTGCCCACGACGCGCTGATGGTGAGCTGGGGCACGCTGCGCAACTGGCTCGATGACGACATTGGCCATCGCGCGGTGCGCCAGCGCGTCGAGGCGGCCAGCGCCGAGTGGGAGCGCCTGACGCACGCCCGGGATGCACTGTGGGGGCAGCGTCAGCTCGACGAGGCGCGTCCACTGGATCCCTCCACCCTCACCCCTCGCGCTCACGCCTTCCTGAACGCGTCCCACCGGGCCTTGAGGCGCCAGCGCTGGGGCCGGTACCTCACCGCGGTCCTGGGCGCGGTGGCCCTCGCGGCCGTCTATGGCTGCCTTCGCCTGCAGGGGTACCTTGAGGACTCGCGCTTCAGCGACGAACAGCTCGCAAAGGCCCGGGAAGCGCTGGACGCGAGCCATGCCCAGGGGGCTCGGGCGTCGGAGCTCCGAGAAGAAGCGCTCTCGATGTTCGACGGTCAGCCTCCCCCCTCCTCCAGCTTCAAGGTGGCCTCGAACCCCCATGATCTCCGAGCCGCCGCCGAGCGGAAATGGGCCCAGGCGCTCGAACAGCTCGACCAGGCGGACGAGTCCTACGTTCAAGCCACGCAATTCCTTGAACGCGCGCTCGATCGCAGACGCGGCCTCGAGGAGGCGCGTGAGCTCCTCGCCGAATCCACCTACGATCGCATGCTCCTCGCCGAGCTCTTCCACCAGCAGCGATCGATCCGCGAGCTGCGGGGACGGCTCGATCGGCTGCTCGAAGATCTCAGCGACCGCGAGAAGTGGCAGAAGCGACTCTCCAAGCCTGCTGTGCTCGAGCTGGTGACGGAACCTCCCGGCGCGCAAGTCGAGATCAGGCGCTACGTCAGCGACTCCCAGGGAGTGAGCCACCTGGGCCCCCCGCTGCCGCTGGGCCCCACCCCCATCGCCGGGAAGGAGCTGGACGCCGACTCCTATCTCCTCCGCATCACGCGGCCCGGCCACGTCCCCGTGGACCTGCCCCTGCTCCTCACACGCGGCGCCCGAGAGCAGATCCGCCTCACCCTGCCAGCCGACGTGCCTACTGGCTATGTCTACATTCCGCCCGGCTGCTCCCTGCTGGGCAGCGCTGATCCGGAAGAGGTGCGGGCGTACATGAACAGCGCACCGATCCACCAGCTCTGCTTCAGCGAAGGGTTTCTGATCGGGCGGACGGAGGTCACCTTCGGGGACTGGCTGGATTACCTCGAGGACCTCCCGCCCGATGCACCGGCGAGACACCTGCTCGATCAGCCACGCTTCAACTCCTTTGGGGCGGTCACGCTTCGGAACGAGCCCGGGCGCGGCTGGGTCTTCTCCTTCTATCCCTCGGACACAGTCCCCCGCCCGGTGCCGGAGAACGAGCCCTTTCGCTACCCGGATCGGCCCCGGAACCAGGTGGCCAACTGGCGTGAGTTTCCCCTGTCCGGAGTCTCCTCCAAGGATCTCGAGGCGTACTTCTTCTGGCTCAGCCGCAAGAAGCATGTGTCGGGAGCCCGCCTGTGCACCGAGTACGAGTGGGAGCGTGCCGCCCGCGGCGCCGACGGCCGCGCCTACCCGCATGGCGACCGGCTGCAGCTTGACGACGCCAACATCGATCTGACCTACGATCGGCAGCCCAGCAGCTACGGGCCCGACATGGTGGGCGCCCACCCTGCCTCCGTGAGCCCCTTCGGGCTGCTGGACATGGCCGGCAACGCGTACGAGATGACGCAGCCGGCGACGCAGGATCTCGCGCGCATCGTCCTGCGCGGAGGCGCCTGGTACTACACCCCCTTGGACGCGCGTGTGGCCAGCCGCTCGCCCGGAGATCCCACGCTGCGCGACGTCTCGATTGGCGTGCGCGTGTGTGCCCCGTTCTCTCCCCGGTGAGCCCTCGGGAAGGGGCGTGAGTCCCGTCACACATAGCGTGTGATGGCGTTCACAGCCCAATTCGGGAGCTTGTTGGAAAGTCAGCAGCAACTCGCCCTTCCCCAGGCGCTTCGCCGGGCGGAGGGACGGGCCTGCGTCTGCCTTCAACCCGGAGAGGTACCCCATGAAGCGGCTCACTCTGTCGACCCCGTCTCTGATCACCTGCGCGTCTCTGCTGCTCACCACGCCCGTGCTCGCCGGGAGCCCGTCCTCCGCCCACGCAGCGGAGCCCGCGCACTACGCGCAGCGGTGCCAGAGCCACTCCCCGGACCGCAAGCACGGCCCTCAGGGCACGATGCTGTGGGGCACCCGGCGGACGTGGAGCTCCCAGCAGGAAAGCGATGAGCGGCGCAGCGTGCTCGTCTCGGTGGACCTCACCGCGCCGCTCGAGACCGATAGCCAGGTCGAGGCCCTGCAGGTGAAGGACGGACGCCTGGTGGCCTCGCCCGACAGCTCCACCAGCCTGGTGGGCACGGTACTCCAGGGTACCTCCAGCGACGGCAAGCCCGTGGAGGTCACCGTCTGCGGCGCCGAGCCCGCGCCGGAGGATCCCTCCATGGTCTGGTACCACATCGAGGCCTGGAACCCGGTGGCGCAGGAGTGGGAGAACCCGTGCGTGGCCACCGGCCGCGTGCCCGATCCTCGGGCGCTGGCGGTGAGCGGAGTCTGGGACGCCAGCGGGGCGCACCATGACGTGCCGGGCCGGTTCACCCTGGCGTGCGAGACCAGCGTCATCACCAAGTGCATCAACTGGGGCTACAAGCCCTGGGCTCGCCACGACGGGCACTCGCTGGCCGAGCTGCACCAGGCCTGCACGCGCATGGCCCGCGCCGACTACTGCGGCAACGGCCGCAGCCACACCCACGAGGGCACCACCATCGACATGTATGACCGGTTCGGCCTGCTCTCGCCGACGACGGAGGCCTCGGCGGACTGGGATCCCTCGCGCGCCTCGTTCGAGGCGGCCTGGGAGACGGACGGTGCCACGTGCCTGTCGCACACCCGGGATGGACGCCCGATGGAGACCATTCTTCAGGAATGCCCCGAGCGTTTCCAAGCGAAGCCGGGCGATGAGCGCAACTGCGCGGTGCGGCGTGAAGGCACGAGCCACGAGACGGCGCTGCTGCGCAACCAGTCCTACGGAGAAGCGATGAGAGCCGGCAGCCCCCCACAAGGCCGATAGGCCCGCGAGGGGGGTTGCGGGGGCATGGACCGCAACAGAGTTCACGGAGCAATTCCATGTGGCGAGCGATCGGATGGATGTTGGTGGTCGGCCTGTGCTGCGCGGTGAGTGAGGCGGCCGGCCAGGAGTCACCGAAGGCGCGGCAGCCCGAAGCGCGCCCAGCCCTGGAGGAGCGCTCCAGGCTTCAGCAAGCCGGTCAGCCCTCCCCCGACGTCGTTCAGACGCTCAACCGCCTCGGCCAGCTCCGGCTGGCGCAGGGCCAGGTGGCCGAGGCTGTGCAGCTCTTCTCGCAGGCGTTCAATCTCTCCGAGGAGCGCCTGCGCCGGGAAGCGCCCGCCCTCTCCGAGTCGCGCCTGACGGATCTGATGCGGTCCCTGCGCCGGGATGAGGATCGCCTCTACGCCCTGCTGCGCATGTACCCGGACGACGCTGGCGTGCAGCGCCTGGCCATGACGTCCGTGCTGCTGCGCCATGGCCGCTCCGTCGACGAGGCCGCCAGCACCTCCCGGATCATCCACCGCGGTCTCGGCCCTCAGGAGCGCCTCGCGGCCGAGCGGCTGCAGGCCCTGCGCGCCCAGCTCGTCACGCTGTCACTCCAAGGCCCTGGCTCGCTCTCCGATAACGATTACCAGCAGCGCCTCGCGGAGCTGGCGGCCCAGGGCGATGCGCTCGAGGCGGCTCTTGCCAGCAGCTCGGCATCGCAGCGCACGCGCACCGCGCTTCCGCTCCCCGCGGACATCGTCGGCCGTGTGGCCGCCAGCCTGCCCCGTGACAGCGCCCTCATTGAGTTCGTTGCCTACGTCAATCGCCCGCTCGTCCCCGAGCGCGAAGCGCCCGTGAGCCCGGATTTCAGCCAGCTGCGCTACCTGGCGCTGGTGCTCTTCCCCGATGCCCGCATCCGCGCCATCGACCTGGGAGCGGCGACGGACATCGACAGCGCCGCCACGAACCTGAGCAATGCCCTCGCCGACAAGGACGCGGCCTATCAGGTCCAGTCCGAGCAGCTCTACGCCCTGGCCTTCCAGCCGCTGAGGCCGCTGCTCGGCGACACCCGCCGCCTCTACCTCGCGCTGGATGGCCAGCTCAGCTTCATCCCCTTCGACGCGCTCCACGATGGCCGTCGCTCCCTGATCGATGCCTTCGACTTCACCTATCTGAACTCGGGCAGGGATCTGCTCCCCCGGCCCGAGGCGCTCGCCTCCTCGAGCTCGGTGGTCGTCTTCGCCGATCCCATCCTGGGCTCTGTGCCCACCACGCACTCCATCTCCGAAGCACCGATGCTCGCGATGGCCGAGTTGCCTTCCATGTCCACGGCTCTTCCCATCCAGCGTGGGGAGCTGGCCGATACGCCCTGGTTGCCGCTCCCCGGGACTCGCCAGGAGGCCGAGGCCATCCAGCACCTGTATCCCCAGGCCCAGCTCTTTCTGGGTGCCGATGCGACCAAGGAGCGGCTCCTGCACCTGAGTGCGCCCGCGGTGCTCCACTTGGCCACCCACGGCTACGTCCTCGACGGAGCGACCGCCCCCGAGGGCTCCCGCGGGCTCGGCCACGTCGCCACCTTCAGTGGCACCACCTCCGCGCCCCACCTCCGGGACTCCATGCTGCGCTCAGGGCTGGTGCTCTCCGATACCGAGGACTCGACGCGGACCTCCGCCGGCGGCAAGCCGCGAGCGGCGGGGACCATGGTCACCGCACGCGAGCTGGTCGGGCTGGACCTGTGGGGCACCGAGCTCGTCGTCCTGTCCGCCTGTGACACGGGCCGCGGTGAGGTCGAGCTGGGACAGGGCATCTACGGACTGCGCCGCGCCTTCCAGATCGCTGGGGCGGAGACCGTCGTCACCAGCTTGTGGAAGGTCAACGACAATGCGACCCGCCTGCTCATGGAGAGCTACTACCACCACCTGAAGGCCGGAGAGGGCCGGGGTGAGGCACTCCGAGACGCCATGCGAACCCTGCGCAAGACGCATCCCCACCCCCACGACTGGGCGGCCTTCATCTCACTGGGCCGAGACACTCCGCTGCGCTCGCTGGGGACGCGCCCCTAGCTGTCTCCGGAGCCGTAGCGGCTTCGGCCTGACGAAGGCGCTCACAGACCCCACTCAAGGGCTTCAGCGCATGGGCATGGTGAGCTGGACCAGGCCCATGCGCACCAGCTTCGCCAGCGTGCGCAGGGTGTCCAGCTCGCGCGCAGGCACCGCGAGCACCAGCGTGGACACGTCCCAGCCACCATTCACCAGCCCGGCGATCTGCCGCTCCTCGGGCTTGAGCAGCGCCATGCCCTCGGGATCATGCACCGGCACCGGCACCGCCACCGGAGGCAGCTCCCCGTAGAGCGCCGCCACGTGCTCGCGCTGCACCATGCGGGCGAACTCACGCACGCGCCGGTCCGCCGGATCACTCGCCAGCAGCGAGGCGCAGATGATGCCCGCCGAGTCGTACTGCCCCTCGCGCACCAGCACCCCGCCCTTCTCCAGCATCTCCGCCACCGGATCCGCCTCCACCTGCGGAGCGCCCTCCACCTCCACCAGCTTCAGCCGCAGCAAGTCGAACACGCGCCGCGTGACGGCCGAGCGCGACATCCCCATGGACAGCCGCAGCCGGCCCAGGTTCTGCGGGGTGGCGCACAGCGTGAGGATGACCCGGTGCAGCAGCGGCTGGCTCGCGCTGGGAGGCGCCACCGCGCGCACGCTCATGGCGTCGATGGGCAGGGCCTGCTCCACGTCTCCCTGCTCATCCACCCAGCGCAGGGACTCGAAGAGCAGCTCGCGGATGCTCATGTCCGAGGGCACCCAGTCCTCGCCC
The DNA here is from genome assembly GCF_045802625.1 of Hyalangium sp. Classification (NCBI taxonomy): domain Bacteria; kingdom Pseudomonadati; phylum Myxococcota; class Myxococcia; order Myxococcales; family Archangiaceae; genus Hyalangium; species Hyalangium sp. The sequence goes on from NZ_JBJMQP010000139.1 coordinate 15,668, forward strand.
GTGCGGTCCGCGTCCTCCGTCCAGTGGAAGGTGCCGCGGCCCGCGATGGTCAGGTCCATCATCGAGCTGAACAGCTCCTCGCGGCCCATCTCCCGGACCAGCCGCACATCCACGCCATGGGCGGCGAAGGCCTGCTCCACATCGGGAGTGCGCTGCAGCTCGTCGAAGGAGGCCAGCACCCGGTTGCCCGAGCACAGCCGGGCCAGCTCCAGCAGCCGGGCCACGCGTTCGCGCAGGCCTCGGCTGGCGGTGGCGATCACCTGGCCGGAGAGGACGAAGATCTTGCGCTCCCCCGCCTCCCAGGACAGCTGCAACGTCCCCGTCTTCCGGGAGCCATCGAGCCACTGCAGGAGTTCAGGAAGCGGATAACTGAAGAGGTCGCCGTGAAGGGCCATGGGTGACGGATTCCAGAATTTCAAGGATACAGTCAGAGGCCGTGCGCGTCGCGCTCCTGTTCATCGATGGTGTGGGTGTAGGCCGGAAGGACCCGGCGGTGAACCCGCTTGCCGAGAGGGGCCACCTGCTCTCCCAGTTCTCGGACGCACCGGGCCCCCCCTTGCCCGAGGGGGGCAGGTGTTTCCCGGTGGACACGACCTTTGGCGTCCCGGGCCGTCCACAGTCGGCCTTCAACCAGACGGCCATTCTCACCGGAGAGCCCGCCCCCGTCCTCATCCAGGGTCACGTCCTGGGCTACCCCAACCCGCCCCTGAGGCGCTTGCTGGCGGAGCGCTCGCTCGTCCAGCGGCTCTTGGCCCGAGGGCGCACCGCCACCTTCGCCAACAGCTACGCGGCGCCGTACCTGGATGCGCTGAAGCTGCCCCGGCGCGAGTCCACCTCGCCTCCTGAGTTCACCTTCCCGCCGGGAGTCCAGCGGCGCCTGAGGCCCTCGGCGTCCACGCTGGCCTTCGCCGCGGGGAAGGTGCCGCTGCGCACGCTGGATGACGCTCGAGCGGATGAGGGGCTCACGCACGACATCACGGGCGACCACGCCTTGGCCCGCGGGCTGTCCGTGCCGCAACGCACGCCGGAGGAGGCCGCGCGCATCTTCTGGCGGGTGGCCGAGGGGATGAACTTCACCTTCTTCGAGCACTACCTGGCGGACGAGGCCGGACACGCGCGGGACTTCGGCGCGGCGTTCCGAGCGCTGGACACCTTCGACGCCTTCGCCCGGGCGGTGGTGGCCATGCGCCCGGCGGATGCACGGGTGCTCATCTGTAGCGATCACGGCAACGTGGAGGATCTCTCGACACGGAGCCACACCCTGAACCCCGTGCCCGTGCTCTACTTCGGTCCACCGGCGGCCGAGGTGGAAGCGCTGGCAACCGTGGCCGACGTGGGGCGCACGGTGTTGCGCTGGCTGGACGCGGAGTGAGGAGCGCGTGAGGGTGGGCTGGAGCCACAGGCGAGCGGGGCTCGGCGCGGTGCTCGCGCTGGTGCTGGGAGCGGGGTGCGTGTCTCCCCTCTCCGAGATGAGGGCGGACGCGCAGCCTGTCCAGACGGAGGTAGGCACTGTCCGGCTGGAGTACCCGCCCTCGGAGGCGCGGGGTGCGGCCATGGTCCGCGCCTCCATCGAGAAGGCCGGTCCCCGGCTCGCGAAGTGGGGCAAGCTCCAGCAGCCGGTGACGGTGCGGATCCACCGGGATCACAAGACACTGGAAGAGGCCGCGAGGCACTCGGGCTACGAGTGGCTGCGAGCGTGGACGCGCTACGACGTGCTGGACATGCAGGCCCCGGACACGTGGAGCCCGGTACCGGCCACGCAGCAGGACCTGGATGAGACGATGCTGCACGAGCTGACGCACGCGGTGATGTACCAAGCGGCGGCGGATCTCGGGGGCTGGCGGCAGAAGAAGATCCCGGCCTGGTTCCGCGAGGGGATGGCCACCTACACGGCGGAGCAAGGCTACCGCTGGCCCACGCTGGAGCAGCTCGCCCGCACGATGGATGAGCACCCGAAGTGGGAGCCCCTCCTGCGTCCGGAGGCGCTCTACCAAGACGAGATGCCAGTGGCGTACGGCGCGGCCCACCACGCCTTCACCTTCCTGGTAAACCGGTACGGGGAGGGCACGGTGCGAGCCCTGCTGGAGCAGATGCGCCAGGGTCCGGACTTCCCGACGGCCTTCACGAAGACCGTGGGTATTACGCCGGAGGCCTTCCTCCGAGACTTCGAGCGTTACCTCCGCCTCCGAGGCTTCCGCGGAGGACGGCTGTTGCATCCAGCCGAGTTGGCCCCGGCAGAGCCTTTGCCGGAGAGCCCTACTCCCCAGAAGCCTTGAGCCCGTCGAGGCCGAAGTGCGTGCGATCCAGCGCACGGCACTCCTCCCTCTGACGGAAGCGCAGCGGGCTAGTTCTTGGCCTCGGGCTGCGAGGAGGCCGCGGGGCTGGTGAGGATCGGCGGGCGGTCCTTGCCCTCCATCGTGCGCTGCAGCTCGATCTCCTGCAGCAGCACCGCGGGCGCCACGGTGGACACGGGCACCATGCCGCTCTCCGCGCCACAGAAGCCGTTGAAGACGCCCTGCTTCTGCCCTGAGACGACGACGCGGTTGATCGCCGACAGCGGCGTGCCGACGATCTCCACCCCTCGCACCAGCGACTCCTTCCCGTCCCTCACATCCACCCGGTACACCATGCGCGGCACGCCCTTGAAGGCCTGGTAGCCGAAGCTGGCCGTGTTCGTGTTGCCACCCGTGATGTCTCGGATGATGAGCCCGTAGGGCTTGCCCTGCCGCTTCGCCTCCGCGATGAGCTGCCGCTTCAGCTCCTCGTCACTCACCTGCTTCGAGGACTCGACGATCAGGTTCGCCATGCGCGCCACCGGCTTCTGGCTGCTCTGGCTGCGACCGTGCCCGTTCGACTGCAGGAACCCCTCCACCGGCTGGCGCGACAGCAGGTAGTTCTTCAGCACGCCCTTCTCCACCAGCGCCACCCGCTGCGCCTTCACGCCCTCCTCATCGAACAGGTAGTACCCATTGACCGGCTCACCCATCATCGCGCGGACGGAGGGGTCGTCGTAGATGGAGAGGAAGCCCGGCAGCACCTGCTTGCCCTCCTGGCCTCGGAAGGTCTTCCCCTCGCGGTCATCGTCCTGCCGGTGCCCCTCGAGCCGGTGGCCCACGGCCTCGTGGAAGAGCACCCCCGCCGCCTCGGGCGCGAGGATGGCCGGGCCCGTGTACGGATCGATCGCGGGTGCCTTGCGCAGCGCCAGCAGCTCCGTGATGACCTTGTCCGCGTACTCGGCCAGCTTCGCCTCGTCCGGCAGCCCCGCCTCGGTGGGCGAGTAGTAGTCCCGCGAGTCGTCCAGGAGCTGTCCGTCGTCGGCTCGCGTCACCGCCGTCACGTGCACCCCGTAGAGCGTCTCCTCGGTGACGATGCGGCTGCCCTCGGTGGAGACGAAGAGGCGCTTCACCTTGTCGGCGGTGACGTGCACGTCCGAGTCGAACAGCTCCGGGTGGGAGTTGAAGCGAGCGGACACGTTGCGCGCCACCTGCCTCCAGTGCTCCCGATCGAACGGGAACGCCACCGGCTCCTGCACATAGGTGTTCGGCTTCTCCTTGGAGAAGGAGGGCGGACGCTTCGGATCCTCCACTGTGTAAACATCCTCGCCCTTCTTCTTCAGGAACTGGGTGAGCGCGGACTTGTACTTCTCGTCCGTCAGCAGCCACAGCGCGGTGCGCAGCGCCATGGGCGAGTCATCGAGCGGCCCATCCGTGCGCGCGTAGTAGCTGGTGCCCTTCGTGGAGATCAGGAAGTCCATCTCCTCGGGCACCGAGCTGTCGAACTCGTACGAGCCGACACGCACGTCCACCGCCAGCCGGCGATCGCGCGAGACGGCATCCGTGAAGATCGCGCCATAGCGCGCGGTGATGTGGAACTGGTCGTAGTCCTTGAGCTGGTAGCTCATGAAGTACGGGGGCTCGTGGCCCTTGAGCTGAAGCTGCTGATGGTTGCGAGCCAGCTCCGACGCCATGGCATCCAGCAGGCCCTGGCGAGGATCTGCCGGAGGCGCGGCGGCGAACAGGAAAGCAGAAGCAGCCAGCAGGGGGAGGACGGGCGAGAAAGGAGGTCGCACGGCCCCACTGTACCCGAGCCACCCCGCAATGCATCGAAGGTCCTCACCGCCCCCGGACAGGAGCGGCGAGGACCCTCGCTTGGGAGGCAATCGAGCCGTGGACGGCTAGGCCTTCGTCACCTTCTCACGCCCCGGCCCCACCCGCTTGGTGGCGTTGCGCGTGTCGATGACACACTGGGACTTCTGCACCACCATGGCGTAGTCGATGCACGAGTGGTCCGTGAGGATCACCACCGCGTCGTACTGGCCCAGCGTCTCGGGCGTGACCGGGACGGAGGTCATCTCGTGGTGGAAGCCGTGGCCCTTCTCCAGCTTGGGCACGTACGGATCGTGGTAGCTGACCTCGGCCCCCTTCTCGATGAGCAGCGAGATGACCCGCAGGCTGGGGCTCTCACGCATGTCGTCGATGTCCTTCTTGTACGCCGCGCCCAGGCACAGCACCTTGGCGCCGTTGAGCGTCTTCTTGTGCTGGTTGAGCGCCTCCATGGTGCGCTGCACCACGTAGTACGGCATCTGCGTGTTCACCTCGCCGGCCAGCTCGATGAACTTGGTGTGGAACTCGAACTCGCGCGCCTTCCACGTCAGGTAGAACGGATCGATGGGGATGCAGTGCCCACCCAGCCCCGGGCCCGGGTAGAAGGGCATGAACCCGAACGGCTTGGTGCTGGCCGCCTGGATCACCTCCCACACGTCGATGCCCATCCGGTCGCAGAGCATCTTCATCTCGTTGACCATGGCGATGTTCACGCAGCGGAAGATGTTCTCCAGCAGCTTGGACAGCTCCGCCACGCGCGTGGAGGACACCGGCACCGTCTCCTTCAGCGCGCTGGCGTACAGCGCCTGCGCCACCTCCAGGCACGCCGGTGTGAAGCCGCCCACGATCTTCGGGATCGTCTTCGTGTTGAAGCTCTTGTTGCCCGGGTCCTCACGCTCGGGGCTGAAGGCCAGGTGGAAGTCCACGCCCGCCTTCAAGCCGTTCTTCTCCAGCAGCGGCTTGAGCACCTCCTCGGTGGTGCCTGGGTAGGTGGTGGACTCCAGCACGAAGAGCTGGTTGCGCCGCACGTACGGCGCCAGCGCCTCGCCCGTCTGGATGATGTACGTCATGTCCGGCTCGCGCGAGGCCGTCAGCGGCGTGGGCACGCAGATGACGATGCAGTCCATCTCCGCCGCCTTGGCGAAGTCCGTGGTCGCCTTGAGCTTGCCCTCGGTGCTCAGCTTCGCCAGCGGCTCGCTGGGGATGTGCTTGATGTAGCTCTCACCCTTCGCAATCTTGTCGATCTTGCGCTTGTCGATATCGAGCCCGGTCACGGGGAAGCCGGCCTCCGCGAACGCCATGCCCAGCGGAAGCCCCACGTA
>NZ_JBJMQP010000140.1:0-1742 GCF_045802625.1 Hyalangium sp.
GTATCTGTTCGCCGTGCCCCGTCGTGACGTGAGGGGTGAGGCGTGAGACGTCCAGGGCTCCACCCGGAGGAGTCGATGGAGAAGGAGTTGGAGCAGTTCCAGCAGGAAGTGCAGCGGTTGAAAGCGGGGCGGCGGGGTGGCTCGTTGCCATTCCCCGAGGCACTGAGAGCTTTCGCGGTGCGCTACTTGGAGCAGATGCAGGCGGCAGGCGGGAGTGTGGTGGAGGCGGCGGCGAAGCTGGGAGTGTCGGCGCCGACGCTGTACGAGTGGCGCAAGGGGCGCACGGCGGGCAGCACGAAGAGGAAGAAGCGCACCGAGAAGAGCGAGGTGCTGGTGCCCGTGCGAGTGAGTGAGGGGCCTGCCGAGGCCGCAGGGGTGCGGGCCGGGCCGTTGGCGGTGGTGTCGCCGAGCGGCTTTCGGGTGGAGGGGCTGAGCGTGGAGGCTGCGGCGGCGCTGCTGCGGAGGCTTGGGTGCTGACGCCCACCCGAGCCGTGCGAGTGTTCGCCTGTGCAGCGCCCGTGGACATGCGCAAGGGGTTTGATGGGCTCAGCGCCCTGGTGGAGCAGCACCTGGGCAGGCAGCTGCTCAAGGGCGATGTGTTCCTGTTCGTGGGCAAGAGCCGCCGGCGCGCCAAGGTGCTGTACTTCGATGGGACAGGGCTGGTGCTGCTCACCAAGCGCTTGTTCCAGGGCAGATTCGCCCGGCCCTGGCCGGAGAAAGACGCCACCTCGGTGGAGTTGACGGTGGCCGAGCTGTCGCTGTTCCTGGAGGGCTGCGAGCTGGCGGGACGCTGGAAGCTGTCGCCGCCGGCCTTTGAGGAGAAAACCCTGGCGGTGGGCCGCGCGCCGTAGCACCTATAGAGTCGGATGGTGCCCATCGACGAATTGCCAGACTTGGACACGGCCAAGCAGGTGGCCCGGCTGCTGGAAGCAGAGAATGTGCGGCTGCACGAGCGGCTCAAGGAGTTGGTGGCGGAGAATGCCCGGCTCAAAGGCAAGGACGCCCAGGTGTTGCTGCAACGCGAGCTGACAAAGCTTCAAGAGCAACTCGCGTTGATGCAGCAGCGCCTGTACGGGGCCTCCAGCGAGAAGCGCCCAGTGATGCCTGCGCAGCAGCGGCATGAGCGCACGCAGCCGGGCACAGGCCATGGACCACGGGCTCAGCCTGAGTTGCCGGTGCAGGAAGTGCTGCTGCCGTTGGACGAGGCCGACCAGGTGTGTGGCCTGTGTGGGGGGGCCCTGCACGAGTGGAAGGGGCAGACGGAGGACAGCGAAGAAGTCACCGTGGTGGAGCGCCAGTTTGTGCTGCGCAAGGTGCACCGCCAGAAGTACCGCTGCCCCAAGGGCTGCGCGCCGGTGACGGCGCCCGCCCCGCCGCGCCTGGTGGAGGGTGGCCGCTACTCGGTGGAGTTCGCCGTCCACGTGGCGCTGCAGAAGTATGCCTTTCACCTGCCCCTGGCCCGCCAAGAGCGCATGTTCCGGCGGGAGGGCCTGGTGGTGGAGCGCCAGACGCTGTGGGATCAGATTGAGGTGCTGGCCGACCACCTGCGCCCCAGCTATGAGGCGCTGCCAGCAGAGCTCTTCGGCTCACCGCTGGTCCACGCCGATGAGACGCACTGGTACCTGCTGGACAAGGGGCCCGGGAAGAAGTGGTACGCGTGGACGGTGGCCTCGCCCGACACGGTGTACCACCGGATTCTGCCCAGCCGCTCGGGGGCCACGGCCAAGACGGTACTCGGAGAC
>NZ_JBJMQP010000141.1:0-57624 GCF_045802625.1 Hyalangium sp.
CCGTTGCCGCAGGTAGTGGTCGCACAGTTGCTTCCAGGCCTTGGCGTGGAGGTCGGCGGTTTGGGTGAGTACGCCATCGAGACCGAAGATGCAGGCGCGCGTGCGGGGCGGGAGCCCGAGCCTTGTCCGTGTGAGCGGTGGCTCGCCCAGGATGAAGGAATCGACCGCGTAGGCGAACCCGTCCTCGTCGTTGGAGCGCGTGACGTGGCGTGCAACGCGCTGGACCTCGGGGTTGGCGTTGCCCATGGCGATCCCAAGGCCGGCGGCGTTCAGCATCGGTATGTCGTTGGACATGTCACCGATGGTCGCGATCTCATCGAGGGGAAGCTGGAGGAGGCGCGCGGCCTCGCGCACGACCATGCCCTTGTTCGCTTCGGGGTGTGTGATGTCGAGATAATAGGGCGTCGATCGTGCCGCTGATGCATCGGTGCCCAGCCGCTGGCTGAGCTCGGCTTCGCAACGCTCGACCAACGCTCGATCCTCGCTCACGCCGACGATCTTGATGGGCGCGTCGAGCACGCTGTGCAGATCCTCGATCACGACCGGGTCGAACCCGACGTTGCTCCTCTCTCTCTCCACGCGGAACGCATCGGGTCTGCGGAGGAACCAATCGGCGCCCTGATACACCCAGACATCGAGCCCCGCCTGCAGCAGGTAGTCGACTGCCTGCCTGGCAACGTCGGGAGGAATGGTCCTCTGCACCAACACCGTCGTCAGATCATCGGGCTTGACGTACACGCCACCGTTGAAGCCGGCCAAGGGAGCTGTGAGCTGCAGCGGGGCGACCAGCGCTGCCAGCCCACGCGGTGGCCGCCCGCTGGTGATGGTGAACAGCACGCCGCTGGCGCGCAGCCGGGCGACTGCCTCGCATGTCCGGGCCGTGAGGACCTTGTCTCGCGTCACGAGGGTCCCGTCGACGTCCGCTATGAGCAATTTGATTGTCATGGCTGTCTCCAGCGCTCGCCCGCTCGCCGATGCAATCGCACGTCAGGCGCTGCCGCCTGATCAAGATGGCACTGTGAAATGGTACTGCAGCACGGCCAGCACCATCCGGCCCTCCGCTCCTTGGTGGCTCTGCGACTGGCCCATTTTTCGATCGGCACCTTGCAGGTTGTCGGGGCGACGGGGGGCCATCAGGTTTTTGCCAACGAATGGGAGGAGGACATGACGACAACGTCAAGCCTCGACGAGACCGCGCGAGCGATCGTTGCTGATGGGAAGGGCATTCTGGCGGCGGACGAGACAGTCCCTACGATCACGAAGCGCCTGACCGCCCGCGGGATCGAGTCGACCGCGGACAGTCGTCGCGACTACCGCGAGATGCTCTTCAGTACGCCCAATGTCGCCTCATTCATTGGCGGGGTCATCCTGCAAGACGAGACGATTCGACAGAAGAGCGTGACCGGCATACCGCTGATTGATCTGCTGGTAGACCGCGGCGTCATTCCAGGCATCAAGGTTGATGAGGGCGTGCACCCACTGGCCGGTGCGCCGGGAGAGTTCGTCACGGAAGGGCTCGACGGGCTCCGCAAGCGTCTCGAGGAGTACCACAACATGGGGGCGCGCTTCGCCAAGTGGCGCGCGGTCTTCATCATCCGCGATGGGCTGCCGACCGCGCGGTGTGTGCACGCAAACGCTCACGCGCTCGCGCGCTACGCCGCCCTCTGCCAGGAGCAGGGCCTGGTGCCGATTGTAGAGCCTGAAGTCCTGATGGATGGAGTGCACAGCCTCGAACGGTGCGAGGAAGTGACGGGGGTCGTGCTGCAAACGGTCTTCGATCAGCTCTTCGACCAGAAGGTGTCACTGGAGGGGATGTTGCTCAAACCCAACATGGTCATCGCCGGCCACGATTCCGGCAGGCAGGCCTCGGTGGAGGAGGTGGCGGTGGCGACCTTGCGCACCCTGACGCGGCACGTGCCGCCCGCGGTCCCAGGAGTTGTCTTCCTATCCGGAGGACAGAATCATGTCCTGGCGACCGAGCACCTCAACGCCATCAATCAGCTGGACAGCCCAAAGCCTTGGACGCTGAGCTACTCATACGGGCGCGCGCTACAGGACGAGGCGCTCGCGGCCTGGCAGGGCCGGCGCGAGAATGTGCCGGCCGGCCAGCGGGTGTTCTACCACCGCGCCCTATGCGATAGCGCGGCGGCCCTGGGCAGGTATCGCGGCGACATGGAGAGCGAAGAGGCCTTTGCCCAGACAGCGGTGCCGCCCGCAAGGGCCGGCGAACCAGGCTTTACGGACCAAACTCTACACTGACGGGAGACATGCCATGGCACACCCAGTAGGGACTACCGAGTCGGGGTTGGTAACGCCGTTGTCCGCCAAGGAGCAGGGCAGGGAAGCACCTCCATCCACCAAGGATCAAACCAAGGGCGGACCTCTTTCCGTCAGAGAACTGGAGCTGATGAACGCGTACTGGCGCGCGTGCAACTACCTCGCGGTGGGGATGATCTACCTCCAGGACAATCCGCTGCTGCGGAGGCCCCTGAAGCCGGAGGACGTGAAATATCGGTTGCTCGGCCACTGGGGCGCGAGCCCGGCGCTCTCGTTCTCCTGGGTCCATCTGAACCGGCTCATCGTCAATCATGACCTCGACATGATCTTCGTCGCCGGGCCAGGCCACGGCGCCCCGGGCGTGCTCGGGCCGGCGTACCTCGAGGGTGCCTACTCGGAGGTCTATCCGGACAAGAGCATGGACGAGGAGGGGATGCGGAAGTTCTTCAAGCAGTTCTCCTTCCCCGGTCACATTGGCAGCCATGTCACCCCGGAGACGCCGGGCTCCATCCATGAGGGCGGCGAGCTGGGCTACAGCCTCTCCCATGCGTACGGCATGGCCTTCGATAATCCCGACCTCATCGTCGCCTGCGTCGTGGGCGACGGGGAAGCGGAGACCGGGCCGCTCGCGACGGCATGGCACTCGAACAAGTTCATCAACCCTGTGCGAGATGGCGCCGTGCTGCCGATCCTGAACCTCAACGGCTACAAGATCGCCAACCCGACCATCCTCTCCCGCATCAGCCACGAGGAGCTGGAGTCCTTGTTTGTGGGCTACGGCTACAAGCCTTATTTCGTCGAAGGCAGCGATCCGGCCCTGATGCACCAGAAGATGGCCTGGACCCTGGAGCACGCCGTCGAGGAGATTCGAGACCTGCAAAGAGAGGCACGGAGATCGGGCACCGCGACGCGTCCGCGCTGGCCCATGATCGTTCTGCGCGCGCCCAAGGGGTGGACCGGACCGAAGGAGATGGAGGGGCACAAGCTGGAGGGCTTCTGGCGATCACACCAGGTTCCTTTCGCCCAGGTGCGGGAGAACCCGTCTCACTTGAAGGCTCTCGAGGAATGGATGCGCAGCTACCGGCCCGAGGAGCTGTTCGATGAGCGCGGAACGCTGATCCCCGAGCTCAGGGCGCTTCCGCCCAAAGGGAACCGGCGAATGAGCGCGAACCCGCACGCCAACGGCGGTGTGCTTCGCAAGGCCCTCAAGCTTCCCGACTTCCGCGCCTATGCAGTGAAGGTCGAAGCGCATGGCACCACGCTGCATGAGAACACGAAGCCCCTCGGCGATTATCTGCGTGACGTGATGCGAAACAACATGACGAGCTTCCGCGTCTTCGGCCCGGACGAGACCGCCTCGAACCGGCTCCAGGCCATCTACCAGGTGAGCAAGAAGACCTGGATGGCGGACCTGTTGCCGGAGGACGCCGACGGCGGCGAGCTCTCGCGTGACGGCCGCGTCATGGAGATGCTGTCGGAGCACACGTTGCTCGGCTGGCTCGAGGGTTATGTGCTCACGGGACGCCACGGCTTCTTCCACACGTACGAGGCGTTTGCCCACGTCGTCGACTCCATGTTCAACCAGCACGCCAAGTGGTTGGACATCAGCAAGAACCACGTGAAATGGAGAGCGTCCGTCGCTTCGGAGAACATCCTGCTCTCCTCGACGGTGTGGCGTCAGGACCACAACGGGTTCTCACATCAAGATCCGGGGTTCATTGATCTGGTGACCAACAAGTCCGCATCGGTCACGCGTATCTACCTGCCTCCGGACGCCAATACCCTGTTGGTGGTGGCGGACCAGTGTCTGCGCAGCACCGACTGCGTCAACGTCATCGTCGCCGACAAGCAGAAGCACCTGCAGTTCACCACCATGGACCAGGCCATCATCCATTGCGCCAAGGGCCTGGGCATCTGGAAGAGGGCCAGCACGGACGAGGACGCGGAGCCGGACGTCGTCTTGGCTTGCTGCGGCGACGTCGCCACGCAAGAGGCGCTGGCCGCCGCGGCGATCCTGCGCGAGCGCGCCCCGGGCTTGAAGCTGCGCTTCGTCAACGTCGTTGACCTGTTCAAGCTCCAGTTGGCGACGGATCATCCGCACGGGTCGTCCGAACGCGATCTCGAGAGCATCTTCACGGCGGACAAGCCCATCATCTTCAGCTTCCACGGATACTCATCGCTCATTCACAAGCTCACCTATCGTTTCAAGAACCACGACAACCTGCATGTGCATGGCTACAAGGAGAAAGGCAATATCAACACACCGTTCGAGCTGGCCATCCTGAACGAGACGTCTCGGTTCCATCTGGCCATCGACGTGATCGATCGCGTGCCGAAGCTGCGCGAGAAGGCGGGGCACCTGAAGGAGGAGCTGAGGAACGCGATCATCGACAACCTGACCTACGCGCACGAACACGGCCGGGATCGTCCTGAGATCGCCGACTGGACCTGGCCGGACTGAGGCTCGCACATGGGACGGCGGACTTTGGAAGAGAGAGACGGGCCGGGCGCGCTGCTGGTGCTCAACGCCGGTTCCTCGAGCCTGAAGTTCGCCGTCTTCGTCGATGAGACTCCCCCGCGTCTTCTCCTGCGAGGGGGGTTCGAGGAGATCTCGGCCCGTCCGCGGTTCGTGGCGCGCGCGGACGGCGCCATCATCGGCATGAAGGACTGGGCCCCCGGAACGCGGCTCGGGTACGACGGCGCCATCGACCATCTGTTCGCCTGGGGGCGAGGGGGAGTACTCGGCGGGCGTCATATCGAGGCCGTCGGACACCGGGTGGTGCATGGCGGCGCGCGTTTCTCCGGGCCCGCGCTCATTGACGCGGCGGTAGTGGCGGAGCTGGAGAAGCTCATTCCTCTAGCGCCGCTGCACCAACCCCACTGCCTGGGGGCGATCAAGGCCGTCACACAAGCGGCGCCATCCGTGGCGCAGGTCGCATGCTTCGATACCGCGTTTCACCGCACCCAACCGCCCGTGGCTCAGGCCTTCGCCTTGCCGCGCCGTTATGCCGAAGAGGGCATCCGCCGCTATGGGTTTCACGGGCTCTCCTACGAATACATTGCCTCCGCGCTCCCGAGCGCGGATCCCAGGGCCGCTGAAGGGCGTACGGTCGTCGCTCACCTCGGGAACGGCGCGAGCATGTGCGCCTTGCTCGAGGGACGCAGCGTGGCGACGACCATGGGCCTCTCCACATTGGATGGCCTCGTGATGGGCACCCGCTGCGGTTCGATGGATCCCGGCGTCCTGCTCTACTTGATTCAACAGCACGGCATGGACGCTCGGGCGCTGGAGCGGCTCCTCTACGAGCAATCAGGCCTGCTGGGCGTCTCCGGCGAATCCAGCGACATGCGAGAGCTCCTCGCCCGCGCCAGCCCCACCGCTGCCGAGGCGCTGGATCTGTTCGTTTATCGCATCGCTCGCGAGCTCGGCTCGCTGGCGGCGGCATTGCACGGGCTCGACGCCGTGGTCTTCACCGGCGGCATTGGTGAGCACGCCGCGCCGATCCGCGCACGGGTCTGTCGCGAGGCAAGCTGGCTCGGGCTGGAGCTGGATGAGGAGGCCAACGCTCGCGGAGATCCCTGCATCAGCAGGCCCGGCAGCCGTGTCTCTGTCTGGGTGATCCCCACGAATGAAGAGGCCATGATCGCCATCCACACCCGGCGCGTGCTGAGCGCAGCACATGAAGCGCTCAGTCCACAGCCTCACCCCGCTTGACGGGCCTTGTCGGCTCGATCCGGCCCGCTTTCGTTATGCCGCCTTGGACCTGCTGACCGAGGCCAGCAGCCCTTCGATGGACTTGCGCGCGTCGCCGAACAGCATGCGCGTGTTCTCCAGGAGGAAGAGCGGGTTGTCCACGCCAGCGTAGCCCGCGGCCATGCCGCGCTTGAGCACCACCACCAGCTTGGACTTCCACACCTCCAGCACCGGCATCCCGTAGATCGGGCTGGAGGCATCATCCAGCGCGCCCGGGTTGACGATGTCGTTGGCGCCGATCACCAGCACCACGTCCGTGGTCGCGAAGTCGCGGTTGATGTGCTCCATCTCCTGGACGATGTCATACGGCACGCCCGCCTCGGCGAGCAGCACGTTCATGTGCCCAGGCAGCCGGCCCGCCACCGGGTGGATGGCGAAGCGGACGTTGACGCCCTTCTCGCGCAGTTCGCGCGTGAGCTCCTCCACCACGTTCTGCGCACGAGCCACCGCCATGCCGTAGCCCGGCACGATGATGACGTTCTTCGCCGCGCTCAGCCGGGCGGATGTCTCGTCCGCGGAGATCTCCCGCACCTCGCCGGAGCGCGGCCCCTCGGAGGGCTTCACGTCCCCCGTGCCGAAGCCGCCGAAGACGACGTTCAGGATGGAGCGGTTCATCGCCCGGCACATGATGATGGACAGGATCGCGCCGCTGGCGCCCACCAGCGCCCCGGTGACGATGAGCAGATCATTGGCGAGCACGAAGCCCGCCGCCGCCGCCGCCCACCCCGAGTAGCTGTTGAGCAGCGACACCACCACCGGCATGTCCGCGCCGCCGATGGCCAGCACCAGGTGGATGCCCAGCAGGCCCGCCAGCACCGTCATGATCAGCAGCCACACCAGCCCAGCGCCCGGCCCGCTGGCCGTCGCGAAGGGCACCGCCAGACCGATGATGCCCGCGGCGATCGCGGCGTTGAGCGCGTGCCGGCCCGGCAGCAGCAGCGGCTTGCCGGAGAGGCTGCCGCGCAGCTTGGCCCACGCGATGATCGAGCCCGTGAAGGTGAGCGCGCCCACGGCCACGCCCACCCAGATCTCCACCATGGCGACGATGTGCGCCGCGCCCACCAGCTCGTGCGCGCCCGAGCGGGGCTCCAGATAGGACGAGATGCCCACCAGCACGGCGGCCAGGCCCACGAAGCTGTGGAGGATGGCGACCAGCTCCGGCATGCCCGTCATCTCCACCCGGCGCGCGAGCACCGAGCCGATGATCGAGCCCACCAGCACCGAGCCGATGAGCAGCGGCAGCCCGGCGCCGAACGTCTGCCCGGGGGCGATGAGCCAGGAGGCGGCGGCCACACCCACGGCCAGCGCCATGCCAATCATTCCGTACAGGTTGCCACGCGCGGCGGTCTCCTGCTTGGACAGGCCGCCGAGGCTGCGGATGAAGAGCACCCCTGACAGGAGGTACGCGATGGCGGTCACGCCGCTCATGAGCCACCTCCGGGCAGCTTCCGGAACATCTTCAGCATGCGTTGAGTCACGAAGAATCCGCCGGAGATGTTGATGGCGGCCACGAGCACGGCGAGCGCGCCCAGGATGGAGGCCAGATCCACATGTCCTCCTATCTGCAGCATGCCGCCGATGATGATGATGCCGCTGATGGCGTTGGTGACGCTCATCAGGGGTGTGTGCAGGGCCGGGGTGACGCTCCAGATGACCTGCCAGCCGACGAAGCACGCCAGGATGAAGACGGTGAAGTGCTTGAGGAAGTCCTCGGGAGCGAAGCGGCCCAGGACGAACAGGAGGCCAATGACAAACAGGCCGCCGATCGTGGTGCCCCAGGCGCGACGGCTCGGGGTCATGATGGCCTGCTGCTGGGGCTTCGCGTCCGCGGGCGGCGGCTTCGGGGCCGGCTTGGGCGCCGCGGCGGGGGAGGGCTCCTTGCGCGCCGGCGGAGGCAGCAGCTCGCCCCCGTGGGTGATGAGCGCCGGGCGCACCACGTCGTTCTCCAGATCGACGCGGAACTTCTCGCCCGCTCCCATCTCGGTGATCAGATGGACCAGGTTGTTGGCGAAGAAGCGGCTGGCGGTGCCGGCCATGCGGCTGGCCAGATCCGTGTAGCCGATGATCTTGATCCCGTTGAACTCGACGATCTCCCCCGGCTTGCAGAGCTCGCAGTTGCCGCCTTGCTCGGCGGCCATGTCCACCACGATCGAGCAGGGCTTGAGCTTGTCCACCACGTCCCGCGGCAGGAGGATCGGCGCTCGGGTGCCGGGCACCAGCGCGGTGGTGATGATGATGTCCACCTCCGCGGCTTGCTTGCGGAAGAGGGCCATCTCCGCCTCGATGAACTCCTTGCTCATCGTCTTGGCGTAGCCGCCTCCGCCCTCGCCGCTCTCCTGGAGCTCCACCTGGAGGAAGGTGGCGCCCAGGCTCTCGACCTGCTCCCGCGCGGCGGCGCGCACGTCGAAGGCTCGCACCTCCGCGCCCAGGGACTTGGCGGCGGCGATCGCGGCCAGCCCCGCCACTCCCGCGCCGATGATGAGCACGCGGGCCGGGGGAGCCGCTCCCGCGGCGGTGATCTGTGGACCGAAGAAGCCCTGGTAGTGCTGCGCGGCCTCGATCACGGCCCGGTAGCCGGCCAGGTTCGCCATGGAGCTGAGCACGTCCATCTTCTGGGCGCGCGTCACGCGAGGGATGCGCTCCAGGGCGATGGCGGACAGCTTGAGCGACTGGAGGACCGGGGGCAGCTCCGGGTGGCGCTCCGGCTGCAGGAGCGAGATGAGCGTGGTGCCAGGACGGGCCCGAGTGGCCTCTTCCGGCGTTGGGGGCCGGACCTTCACGACGACGTCGGCCGTCTTCCAGAGCGTGTCGGCCATCTCGGCGAGGCTTGCGCCCGCGGCGGCGTACGCCTCATCGGTGATGCCAGAGTCGGCGCCCGCGCCTTTCTCGACTTCAACCTCGAAGCCGAGCTCACGGAGCTTGCGAATGGACTCGGGGGTGGCGGCGACTCGCCGCTCACCGGGGAGGATCTCTCGAGGAACTCCAATACGAATTGACGGCCTCCTTGCCGAGGGGTGCGCGGAAGATAGCCGCAAAAAGCGGCGAGCCCTACGACAACAACCCGGCAGGTCCCAGGACGCCCGGCTGCCCTCAAGGCAGGCTCCTCGGCGATTTGAGGCCCCTCCGCTCTCTCCCTGGGCTGCTGGGAGACAGCCTCGGAGAGCGCTTAACGCCCTGCGTCGAGGCCCCAGGCCCGAGGCGAAGCGGGCCTACTCGTCGTGGTCATCATCATCGTCGTCATCGTCGTGGTCCGCGTCATCCTTGTCGTCATCGTTGAGGGAGAGCCGGCAATCGGAGTCCTTGAGGGCCTTCTCGAGGAAGCTCTTCGCGAGCTCATTGCCATTGAAGAAGAGGGAGAAGCTGACCTTGTCACCCTTGACGCTGGCCCCCTCATCCATGCGCAGGGTGCCGCCGAGCGCCACCGCATCCCCGTCCACCTGGGCCTGCTTCTGGAGGTGCAGCTCGCCTCCGAGCGCGACCGCATCCCCGTGGACTCTGGCGCCTTCCTCGATGGTGACCTTGCCGCGGACGGCGACGACGTCCTCGACCACCGCGCCCTTGCGGATCAGCACGTCCCCATCGACCGCCA
Organism: Hyalangium sp.; assembly: GCF_045802625.1. Classification (NCBI taxonomy): domain Bacteria; kingdom Pseudomonadati; phylum Myxococcota; class Myxococcia; order Myxococcales; family Archangiaceae; genus Hyalangium; species Hyalangium sp. The sequence continues at coordinate 9,621 of NZ_JBJMQP010000141.1, forward strand.
CCGCGTCCTTGATCTTCTCACCCGGGTTTACGATCAGGTTCATGCCCTGAACGGCGCGGCTGCCATCCTTGGCGTGGACCTCGCAGCGCACCTGGGGACTCTGTGACGTCTTGGGCGCCGGGGTGTCTTTGGCCGGAGCGCTCTGGGTGGCGGGAGGCTGTGGCTGGGCCGAGTCCTCCGCGAAGGCGGGAAGCGCCAGGAGGCTGGCGAGGGCCACGGCGGGAAGGAACATCGGGCGCATGGGCGGGCTCCGGAGAGAGGGGCTGTTCCTTCCCTACGAAGCACCTCCGCGCCTATTGCTGGCAAGCCTGCGGCAGACTTGGCCTTCTGAACAGAGGGTGGAGTGGTATGAGCAGGAACCCTGACGGCCCGAGGCGAGGGTACACTCGCGGCCTTCCTCCGCCCCGAGGTCTCTCATGCGTCTGCTGCTCGTCCTTGGCCTCCTGCTGTCCCTGGCCCCGTCCCAGGCCCTCGCCCAGTCCGCGGAGGATCCGGTGGAGACGGTGCGCGCCTTCTACGCGAAGGACAACATCCGCGCGTATGGCTTCTACTCGAAGCGGCTGAAGGGCTTGTTCGTCCGCGATGACAAGGCAGCCAAGAAGCGCGGAGACGGCCTCGGCAGTATCGACTTCGCCTTCTATGTGAACGGGCAGGACACCGAGGACGGATGGCAGAAGACCCTGCACCTGGAGCTGCTCAGCCGCCAGGACACGCGCGCCGAGGTCAAGGCGACCTTCAAGAACTTCACCCAGCAGGACCTGCGCTACAGCCTCGTCCTGGAGAAGGGCCGCTGGCTGATTGACGATGTCCGCTCGACCGGGCAGGACGCCTGGCAGTTGTCCAAGCTCTTCCAGCCCGCAGCGGGCGGCGGTTCGCCGTGAGCACTCCGTGAGCACTCCGTGAGCGGGAGCTCAGGCTCCCTCGAACTCGATCTTCGCCTTCTTCATGACGTAATCCACCGCCATGAGGTGCCAGGCCGCCTGCTCGAGGAGGGCCTGCTGCTGGGGCTCGGCCTTCAGCGAGGCGGCCACCTCGGCCGGTGACAGCCCCTGGGACTCGGCCTCCTCGCGCAACAGCTTCTCCACGTGCGCGGGGGTGAGCTGCAGGCCGTCCCGCTTGACGATCGCGCCCAGCGCCAGGGCGATGCGCAATCGCAGCTCCACCTCCTGGCGCAGGCCCTCGTCCTGGAGCCAGCTGTTGAGCGACTCCTCCTGCTCCTCGTCCGAGAAGTTCAGCTCCGCCACGGAGGCGCCCTCGCTGGCGCCCCAGCGGCGGCGGATCTCCTCGTCCACCAGCTCGCGAGGGATCTCCACCTGCGTGCGCCGGGCCACCTCGGTCAGCACCTGCTGCCGGGCCTGCAAGAGCAGCAGCTGGGTGTGCTCCTCCGTCATCTGCGCCACCACGCTCTGGGTGGCCTCTTCGATGGTCTTGCCGCGGCCAAAGGCCTGGAGGAACTCGGGGCTCTCCAGGTTCGGGTAGTTCACCTGACGTGCCGCCTGGATGTGGACCAGGAAGCGCGCGGGCGTGCCCCGCAGAGACTCGACGGGGTAGGTGTCCGGCAGGGTGAGGTCCACCACGAGCCCCTCGGTGGGCACCTGGCCGACGATCGCCTCGTACAGCCCGGGCAGCAGCGGCTCGGGCTCCATGGGCAGCCACACGTCCGTCTTCACGCTGAACGGAATGAGCTTCCCATTCGAGTAGCCCGCCAGGTTGAGCAGCACCTCGTCTCCCCAGGCGATCGGCTCGGTGGGCAGGCGCGGGCGCTCGGCGGCGAAGGGGCGCGCCAGCTCCAGGAAGCGCTCGCGAACCTCGTCCGCGGTGAAGCCCTCGGGGGCGGGGACCTTGACGGCCAGTCCCTCCAGCGAGGGGGCTTGCACCGGCGGCAACTCCACCGGCTGCCCCCGCGCGGCCTGCTTCGCGGGGGGCACGTACAGGGGCACCTCGAGGGGCTTCCTGCCGGAGGGGGTTGTCGAGCCGTTCTTCTTCGAATCCATTCCGTGCGCTCCCTGGCGCCGAGTCTACTACCAGCCGCTGAAGATCTTCTTCGCGCCGTCAGCGATGGCCGAGCCTACCTTCTTCGCGCCATCGGCGACGGCCGAGCCTACCTTCGAAGCGACGTTCTTGATGGCCCCGAAGTTCTCGATGGCCATGCCCACGGCCGTGGAGGCGACGGAGACGGCCGCGCCCACCTGCGACACGATGGGGATGTTGGTGGCGGCGGCCACCGAGCCCAGGGCGGTGATGCCCGAGGTCACCTTGGCGGCGATGCTCGCCTTGGGATCGGTGATCGTCTTGACGGCGATGCCCACGTCCAGCGCGGCGATGGCCACGTTGACGCCGGGGGCGAAGCGGCCCGCCAGCTTGGCGGCGGTGCCAGCGCCCTTGGCGGCGACCTCGGCGCCCTTGGTGGCGGCCTCGGCCGTCTTGAGCGCGGTGGCCACGCCCTTGGCGTCGCCGCCCAGCGCCAGCGCGCCGGTCTTGATGATGTTGGCGTCGAGCTTGCCGGCCAGCTTGGCGGCGGCCTCACCGGGCAGCTTGCCCAGCAGGCTGGAGGCACCCGACTTGAGCGTGGTGCCCAGCTTGCCCAGGAAGCCCGTGGACTTGGCCGCATGGGTGAGCACGTCCAGCTTGGTGAAGTCCTTGCCCAGGTGGACGGCCTCGGCGGCCGACTTGGCAATGGTCTTGCTCAGCTTGCTGCCGTCGCCCACGGCGGCCAGCGCGGCCTTCTCCACGCTCTTGAGGCCCAGGTGCGACTCGATGGCGGCGGCGGTGGCCAGGCCGCCCTTGACGGTGTTCACGGCGCTCTTGGCGGTGCTCAGCACGCCGCCGGCGATCTGGTGCCCGTCACCGCTCTTGATGCCGGCGATGGTGTTCTTGATGCCGGAGACGATGCCGAACGCGCCGCCCACCGCGCCGCCGGCGCTCTTGAGGATGCCGAACGTGCCCACGCCCGAGGCCACCGCGGCCTTGGTCCCCGTCTCCACGGCGCCCTTGTGCCAGTTCTTCGCCGCGTCCTTGAGCGAGCTGAAGAAGCGGCCCGCGCTGGAGGCGAAAGAGGGCTTGGCGCTGGCCGCCTGGCTCGCCATCCCGTCCTTCACCGGGGCCGGCGAGCTCTTGGCCGGCGCGGTGTTGGTGCGCTGAACCTGCGGCTTGGGCTCAGGGCGCTGCACAGGGGCGGTGTTGGCGCGGGTGAGCCGGGAGCGGTTGTCGATGGGCGAGGTCATGGGAGCCTCCTACGGGCGGCGGGGCGCACGAAGCGGATGGGGAGTCTAGAACGAAGGGTGCCCGGCAAACCAGGGTTTGCCGGAAATGGGAACGGCTTGATGGAGTTATCGGGCGTACCCCGCAAAAGTTGCGCCCCTCTGTCTCCGAGGGGCGCCACCGGCAGGGTGGGGAGTTCCCGGGCTCCTCCCGCTCAGGACTCGGGCCCCGCCGCCAGCGGCAGCTCGAGGGTGAAGGTGGCTCCCTGCCCGGGGCCGGGGCTGGAGCAGGTCAGCCGCCCCTGGAGCTCCGCGGCGGCCAGGGCGCTGATGTGCAGGCCGAAGCCATGGCCTGTCTTCTTGGTGGTGAAGCCCTGCGTGAAAAGGCGCGTCAGGTTCTCCGGCGCGATGCCCACGCCGTTGTCCGTCACCTCGATGAGCACCCGCCCGCCGTCCGGATCCCGCCGGATGCCGATGCTCAGCCGCTTGTCCTCCCGTGGGCTCTCCATCAAGGCGTGGCGCGCGTTGCTCAGCAGGTTGACGAGGATCTGCAGCAGCTTGTGCCGGTCCACCGAGAGGGGAGGCACCGAGGCATAGTCGCGCTCGATGCGGATGCCCAACTGCTCGAAGGACGCGGCGTGCAGGCGCAGTGCCTCATCGATGAGTGCGGGCATGGCCACCTCCTCCCTCATGCCCGCGGTGCTCGCGTGCCGCTGCTGCATGCTGACGATGGACTTGATGTGATCCACCCCCTCGCTCAAGGCGCGCATCTCCTGGAGCAGGGCGTCGCGCTCCTCTTGCAACTGCTCGGACACGGCCGTGAGGTAGTCCGGGAGCTTCTGGCCCCGCGGATCCTGGGTGAGGAAGGAGGGGACGTCGGCGGTGTGCTCGCGCAGGAGCTGGACGGCCCTGGCCAGGTTGGAGACGCGCGACTGGCGGAGCCGGTCCATGACCAGGCCGGTGGAGATGTTGACGCTGTTGAGGGTGTTGCCCACGTTGTGGAGCACGCCGGTGGCCACCTCCGCCATGCCCGCCTGCCGGGACACATCCACCAGCGTGCGGTGCAGCTCCCCCAGCCGGGCCTCGGCCTCCTTACGGGAGGTGATGTCCCGCGCGAAGACCGTCATCCCCACCGGCTGGCTGTCCGTGTCCAGCAGGGGGCTGAGGCTGATGTCCATGAGGCGGCGTGAGCCCTGCACCTCGTACTCGTCCTCGAACCGCGCGCGCTGCCCGGCGTGCACCTTGGCCACGTAGGGAGCCCAGCGCTGTTGGCGCTCCGGCTCCTCCATCCAGAAGCGCTGGCCCACCACGGGCGCCTTGCCGAAGCATTGGAGGTGAAACTGCCGCGCCGCGGAGTTGGTGGCAATCAGCCGGCCCTGCCTGTCCAGGGAGAGCACCGGATCATCCGTGCTCTCCAGCAGGTTGCTGAGCTTGTTCTCGCTCTGCTGCAGGGCCTTCAGCGTCCGCTCGAGCGAGCTTTGGGCGGAGTCCCGCGCCAGGTTGTGCAGCGTGCCCACGCCCCAGGCGCCCAGCAGGCACAGGCCGGAGAACACGTGCATGAACCAGAACAGGCCCGGGGTGGGGATCGACAGGGAGAGCCCGGCGAGGGTGAAGTAGGTCGGGTAGCCCACGGAGAGGGTCCCGAGCACGAGCAGGGTGACGAAGAGCCCCACGCGAGCGCCCGCCAGGTACACGGCGATGACGGGGATCAGCGTGACGATGGCGTGGGTGCTGGCAAAGGGTGTATCGCCCTGCAGGCATGCGGATACGACCGAGAGCGTCATGCCCGTCAACATGAGGGCCGCGGGCGGCTGGACGGTGGCGGCCCTGCGCGCCAGGAACAGGACGCCCACGTAGAGCAGACTGGCGATGAGTGGAGGAGAGGTGGGCTGGCCTGTGCAGAAGGCCCCCAGCGTGTAGAGCAGGTTGAACAGGACCAGGAAGCAGGCGGCTCCCACCAGGAGCCGGTAGCGGACGAGATCCGCCGGCAATGCCTTGCGCAAGGACTCCGAGAGCAGGGAGTCCAGCCACGTCAGGAGCCAGGGGCGAGGGAGTTCCTGGCCAGGGGAGGGGGGAGGTACAACCGGGGTTGCTGATGCAGAAGGGAGGGTGGCCATGTCCGGGCACGTGGGCGGGGAGACCCGACATCCGCCGTGTGCCCGGAGATTGTGCTCAGGGATGCACGCCGCTTCAAAGGGGGCGATGGTGCCGAATTCTCCAGCGCCTTACTTGCCGGCGGAGCCGACGTACACCGTCACGTCCGCGGACAGGCCCGCGCGCAGCGGCACATCCGGCGGCTTGTTCCATGCAATGCGCACCGGCACGCGCTGCACCACCTTCACGAAGTTGCCGGACGCATTGTCGGGAGGCAGCATCGAGAAGCGGGCGCCGGTGCCAGCCGAGAGGCTCTCCACCCGGCCCTCCAGCTCGTGGCCCGGGAATGCGTCCACCGACACCTTCACCCGATCGCCCGGGTGCATGCCGCCGATCTGCGTCTCCTTGAAGTTGGCCACCACATACGTCTCCGAGGGCACCAGCTCCGCCACCGGCGTGCCCGGGCTGACGAGCTGGCCAATGTGGACGTTGAGCTTCGATACCACGCCATCCGTCGGCGCGACGATCTTCGTGTAGCGCAGCTGGTTCTCCGCCAGCACCAGGGCCGCCTCGGCCGCCTTCACCCGGGCGTCGGCCAGCTCGGTGGCCGCGTGCGCCGCCGCCACCTGCGCGTCCACGTTCTCCGTCTGCGCGACGCGGCCCTCTGCCTCGGCCACCTTCGAGACCGCTCCGCGCTTGGCCTCCTGCGCGGCCAGCAGGTTCGCGTTGGCCTGCGCGAGCGCGGCCTGGGCCGTGTCGTACGCCGCCTGCGTGTTGTCGAGCTGCTGCTGGGAGATCGCCCCCGCCTCATTCAGCTGCTTGAAGCGGCCCAGCTCCACCTCGGTGCGGTGGGCATCCGACTTCGCGCGAGCCAGCGCCGCCTCGGCCGCGGCCACCTGGGCGTCCGCGCTCGACACGGCCACCGAGGAGCCGGACAGCACCGCCTGCGCGCTGTGGAAGCCGCCCTTCGCGGTCGCGTTGGAGACCTGCTCCTGCGCGTGCGCGGCGGTGGCCTGGGCCTTCGCCGTGGCCAGCTCGGCCTGGGCCTGGGTCAGCCGGGCTTGGATGTCCACGGGATCCAGCACCACCAGGACATCGCCCGCCTTCACCGTCTGGTTGTCCTTCACGGGGACATTGAGCACCGTGCTGCCGACCCGGGCGGACATGGGGACCACGTCCGCTTCAATCTGCGCGTCGTCGGTGTTCACCTGGCCATGGGTGAACAGCGAGTAGCCGCCGATGGCGAGGAGCACCGCGACGGCGATGCCTCCCAGCACGAAGAACGCGCGGCGTCCCTTCGCGGCACGGCTGGCGGCCGCGGACGGGGCCGAGGGAAGGGCAGTGGGAGCCGTCAAGGGTTGGGATGCAGTGGCTTCGGTTGTCATGGAGATCAGGCCTCGAGGTGAACGTCAGCGACCTTGCCGCTGGGGTCGTATTTGAGGAAGACGAGCAGTGGCAGCACCAGCAGGAACAGGATGCCGGCCAGCAGGAAGAGCTTGTCGAAGGAGAGGACCATCGACTGGCGCGTGGCCTCTCCGTAGAGGCTGGCGAGCGCGGCCTGGTGCGCGCTCTGCGCATCGAAGCCCCGCCCCATCAGCCCCTGTTGCACCATCGCCAGCCGCTGCTGGACGAGGGGATTCGTCTCGGTCACGTGCGCGCCGATCCCGGCGCGGGCGATCGTCGCGTTGTGGCCGATCAGCGTTCCGAAGATGGCCAGGCCGATCGCGCCTCCGAGCTGCCGCAGCAGCGAGTTGAGCCCCGTGGCATCCGGCAGCAGGTGCTTGGGGACGTTCGACAGCGCGATCGTGGTCAGCGGCACGAAGAGGCACGCGAACCCGAAGCCCTGGAACGCCAGGGCGGCAACCACCTGCCCCGAGCCTGATTGGAGCGTCAGGTGGCTCATCTCCCAGGAGCCGTACGCCACCAGGAAGATCCCCGCGGCGATGACCAGGCGCGGGGAGATCTTGTTATAGACGCGCCCCACCAGCGGGACGGCCACCATCATCACCAGCACGCGCGGCATGAGGGCGATGCCTGACTGAGTCGCGGTGAACCCGAGCAGCTCCTGCATGAAGATGGGCAGCAGGAACATGTTGGCCATCAGCATGGCGAACATGAGGCCGCCGATGACGGTGCCCGACAGGAACACCGGATCCCGGAACAGCCGCACGTTCACCGCCGGGGCGGGCGCCGTGAGCTCGCGGATGATGAGCGCGGCCAGCGTGAAGACCGCGACCAGGAAGCACGTGGTGATGAGCGTGGACTCGAACCAGTCGTGCGCGGAGCCCTCCTCGAGGAAGTAGCAGAGCGTGGACATGGACACGGCGAGCAGGCCAATGCCCCACCAGTCGATGTTCCGGCGCTGCGCCGCGGCCATCTGCTGGTTGGCGGCGCGGATGGCCGGATCCTCGTGCACGAAGCTGGCGACCATGAACAGGCCCAGCACGCCGATCGGCAGGTTGATGAAGAAGATCCACGACCAGTGCCAGTGATCGACGATGTAGCCACCCAGCGTGGGGCCGATCGCCGGCCCCAGCATGACGGCCATGCCGAACAGGGCCATCGCCATGCCCTGCTCCTTGGGCGGGAACGTCTGGCGGAGGATGGCCTGCTCCGTGGGCTGGAGCGCGCCGGCGCCCAGCCCTTGCAGGACTCGGAAGAAGACCAGCGCGGGCAGGGAGGTCGCCACACCGCAGAGCGCGGAGCCCGCCAGGAAGAGGACGAGGCAGAACAGGTAGACGTTCTTCTGTCCGAACAGGCGCCCGAGGAAGCCGGTGAGCGGCATGACGAGCACCAGCGCGATGGCGTAGGCGGTGCTGATCCAGGTGATCTCCTGGACGGTGGCGCCCACGGCGCCGCGGATGTGCGGCAGCGCCACGTTCACGATCGACGCGTCAATGGCACCCATCAGCGTGCCGAACGAGATCGAGATCGTGACGAGCCACTTGTTGACGGGGGGCCGGGCCGGGCCCGCGGCGGTGACGGCAGCACTCATGTCCGGGTACCTGCGCCTTCCAGAAAGATTCGAACCATGGACTCGACCAGCTCCGGCGAGAGAGGCAGCGTCTCGTCCCATGTGGACTGCATGAACAGGCCTCGGAGGAAGCCCAGCAGGAGGGGGGCGTAGAGCGCCGAGTCCTGTGGCCGGAGCGCTCCTTGCTCGAGCCCCCGGTCCACGAGCTGCTGATAGCGCGCGGTGACCTCCTTGAGCGCCGCCTGGCTGCGCAAGCGCCCTTTGCCCCCGCGCATCTCGTCCTCGGCCAGCATGGTGAACAGCGCCCGGTGCTCGATGAAGTTCTCCACCGTCGCGCGCAGGAACTCGGTGAGCTGCTCCCGGAAGGGCGCCGAGCGCGTGCGCTCCAGCACTTCGTCCAGCCGCGCCCGCGACTTCTGGCGCTTCTCATCCAGCAGCGCCTGGAGCAGGGCCTCGCGATCCTCGAAGTGGTTGTAGAGCGTGCCCACCGACACGCCGGCCGCGAGCGCGATCTCCTCCATCTTCGCCGCCCCCAGGCCGCGCAAGCCGAACACGCGTTGGGCCGCGGCCAGGATCTCTCCTCGGACGGCTTCCCGGAGGCGTTCCTTGAGGGGCCGTTCGGATTTTGAACGCGGATTCATTTCGTGAATGCATTTAGCCCCCTCGCCCCCGGCGCGCAAGAGGAACCCGGAAACCGGGGGGGCTGCCGGGCGGGCTAGCGCACGTCCGCGTCGTGGATGGGCAGCAGCAGGGAGAAGGTGGTGCCCTGGCCCACCTGGCTCTCCACCCGCATCTCTCCGCCCATCTTCTGGATGATGGCGTAGCTGATGGACAGGCCCAGGCCGGTGCCCACGCCGGCGGGCTTGGTGGTGAAGAAGGGATCGAAGATGTGGGGCAGGGCCTCTTTGGGGATGCCGTGGCCGGTGTCCTCGACGTCGATGCGCACCTGCCGCTCGTCCGCCCGGGTGCGGATGCGCAGCAGGTTGTCGCGAGGCGAGCCGGGCCGCATGGCCTGGATGGCGTTGACGATCAGGTTGAGGAACACCTGGCCGAGCCGCCCCTCGCTGCCGAGCACCAGGGGCAGGTTGGGGGCAAAGCCCTTCTCCAGCCGCGCGGTGTGCTTCAGCTCGCCCTGGGCGATGCTCAGCACCGACTCCAGGACGGCGTGCAGATCCACGAGCGCCTGCTCCTCGGGCTGGCCTTGGTGCGACAGGTGCCGCATGCCGCGGACGATGTCCTGGATGCGCGCGCACCCGTCGATGCAGTCCGCCAGGAGCTGGCGGGCCTCGGCGAGACCCTGCTGCAGCGAGGCTGGGAGCGAGGGTTGCGGCTTCAGGTACGTCTCCAGCTCGTCCCACCACTGCCGCAGGAAGTCGAGGTTGGAGATCACATAGGCGGTGGGGTTGTTGATCTCGTGGGCGATGCCCGCCGCCAGCACGCCCATGGCCGCCATGCGGTCGTTCTGGATGCTCTGCTGCTCCAGGCGCCGCCGCTCGGTGAGATCGTGCGCGACGATGAGCAGCCGCAAGGCCTCGCCCTCATCCTGGATGGAGCCGAGCAGCTGCACCGCCCGCCGGCTGCCCGAGCCCGTCGTCAGCTCTTGATCATCCAGGTGCATCGTCCCCCGGGTGCGCAGCTCGCCCAGCGCGCCGCGCAGCGCGGGCCGGGCCGGCTCGGGGGCGAGCAGCTCGAAGGGGCGTTCCAGGAGCTGCTGGCTGTCGAGGCCCAGCAGCCGCTGGGCGACCGTGTTGGCCTCGAGCACGCGGCCCTCGGCATCCAGCACGAAGACGGAGTCGAGCGAGGCCTCCATGAGCCGGCGGGTGCGCGCGCGGGCCTCGTAGACGAGCGCCTCCAGGCGCGCGGCGTAGACCTTGACCTTGCTCAGGGCCTGGTGGAGCTCGGCCTCCTCATGACGGCGCTCGGTGATGTCCGCGAAGATGCCCAGCACGGACCACACCTTCCCCTCCGAGTCTCGCAGGGGCACCTTGCTCGTCAGCAGCCAGCGCTCCGCGCCCTGGGAGCCTCGGAAGGGCTCCTCGATGTTCAGCTTCGGGAGGCCGCTGTCCATCACCTCCAGATCATCCTGGCGGTAGGCTTCGAGCTGCTCGGGCGGAAGGCCGAAGTCATGGTCCGTGCGGCCGATGATGTCCCGCGGTGAGGCGCGGCCCAGCTGGTGCGCGAACGCGTCGTTGCAGCCCAGGAAGACGCCCTCGCGGTCCTTCCAGAACACCGAGTGGGGAATATGGTCGAGGACACGGCTCAGCACCTCGCCCTGGGCGCGGAGATCCCGCTCGACGCGGTGGCGCTCCTGGATCTCGTCCTGGAGGCTCGCGTTGAGCGCGCACAGGCGCGAGCGGTTCTCCTCCAGCTCGGCGTTGCGCTCCTGGGCCTCCAGCAGTTGGAGGCGCAGACGGAACTGTGTCTCGAGCTGCCTGCCCAGGTGCTCCAGGGTGCGGAGCTGCAGCGGGCTCAGGCCACGGGGGACGTGATCGATGATGCAGAGCACGCCAATCCGGAGGCCCTCCTCGGTCCGCAGGGGCGTGCCGGCGAAGAACCGGATGGGCATCTCGCCGCGGATGCGAGGGTTGTCGCGGAAGCGAGGGTCGGCTTGCGTGTCCTCGACGAGGAAGAGCCCGTCCTGCTCGATGACGCGGCCGCAGAAGGAGTCCGTGCGCGCGGCCTGGAGCCCTCGAGAGAGCCCCACCTCGGCCTTGAAGTGCAGGCGCTCCCGATCCACCAGAGCGAAGATCGCGATGGGGACCTCACAGAGCTCCGCGGCGAGCCGGACGATGGCGTCGCACTCGGGATCGGGCTCTTCATTGAGGAGCCCATAGCGGCGGAGCGCTCGCAGGCGCTCCTCCTCCTCGTTCTGCCCGCCCACCTGAGTCCACCGCTGAAGCATGAAGGCTCCCCGACAGGGTGCTCCTGCCTGATTATGGCAACTGGGGGATAAGCAGGGAAACGCCAGATGCCAGCGTCGTGCGTCAGGTGTTGACCCGGTGCAAGGCCGCTCCAGTCTGGCGATGACCTTCCAGTCATGAGGTAAAAAACAGCCCTTCCCCTGTGAGTTCTTGCAGGTGTGAGGGTGATCTGCCGTCACATTGACAAAGTGACGGTTCAGCCCTCCCAACCAACACCTGCCTGCGCCGTGGGCATTGTGGCGGGACGCAGAGGCGCCATAGGTTCGCCGGCCTGGTGGGGATGCCAGCAGTCTTTCACGCGAGGAGCCAGAGTGATGAAGGCCGTTGCCCTGAAGCGGTACCTGCCCGTTGCCAACCCCGAGTCCTTCCTGGATGTGGAGCTTCCGGATCCGAAGCCCGAGGGGAGGGAGCTGCTCGTGCGGGTCCACGCGGTGTCGGTGAACCCGGTGGACGTGAAGGTCCGGGCGCCGAAGGACAAGACGGAGGCCTCGCCGCGAGTGCTCGGCTGGGACGCGGCGGGAGTGGTGGAGGCCACGGGGCCGGAGGTGAAGTCCTTCAAGGTAGGGGATGCCGTCTTCTACGCGGGGAGCCTCACGCGCCCGGGCTGTGACAGCGAGCTGCACGTGGTGGACGAGCGGATTGCCGGGCCCAAGCCTCGCTCGCTGGACTTCGCGCAGGCGGCGGCGCTGCCACTGACGGCGCTCACCGCGCACGAGGCCCTGTTCGATCGGCTCGCGATCGACGTGGGAGGGCGGCACGCGGGGCGGACGCTGCTGGTCATCAACGGAGCGGGGGGCGTGGGCTCCATCGCCATCCAGCTGGCGAAGCTGGCGGGGCTGCGAGTCATTGCCACATCCTCGCGTCCCGAGTCGCAGCAGTGGTGCCGCACGATGGGGGCGGACCACGTGATCAACCACCGCGAGGACATCCCCAAGCAGCTGAAGGAGCTGGGGAGCTCGGAGGTGGACTACATCTTCAACACGGTGAACACGGTGGCCTACTGGGACACGATGGTGACGGTGATCAAGCCCTTCGGGCGGATCGTGTCGATCGTCGAGGCGGAGGAGCCGGTGAAGCTCGGGGCGCTGATGCGCAAGAGCGTGAGCTTCTCGTGGGAGCTGATGTTCACCCGGCCCATGTTCCAGACGCCGGACATGGACGAGCAGCACCGGATCCTCAAGCAGGTGGCCGAGTGGGTCGACGCGGGCCGCGTGAAGACGACGCTGACGGAGAAGCTCTCGCCCATCTCGGCGGAGAAGCTCCGTGCGGCGCACGCGAAGGTGGAGTCCGGGACGATGGTGGGCAAGCTGGTGCTCGAGGGCTGGCGCTAAGTAAAGCGAATGCCCGGCTGGCTGTGAGCCAATCGGGCAGGGCGAGGCGGAGCGCTCCTGCGAGGCTCCGCCTTTTCTGTTGGGCTCAGGGATTGCCGGAGGCGTAGGCCCAGAGCTCGATAGGCGTGGCGTAATAGATCCAGCCGAAGAAGCCGCCGACGGCCGAGCGAGCAGGCGGCTCAAGGTGTGCCTTCTGCCGCACTCCGAGCAGCTTCAGGATCGCGCCAAGGGTGACCGTCCACAGCACCTGCAGGATGAAGGTGACGACGTAGGAGGCCCCGACGAAGGGCAGGTAGAGGGGGCCGAAGATCCGGGCCTGGAGCAGGTGCATCTTCTCGTGCTGTCCGGCGCCGCCAATGTTCACCGTGCCGAGCGTCTGCAGGACCTTGCGGCCGAACGAGCTACCGGGGCGAGGCGAGAAGACGATCCATCCCTGGCCATCGGAGTCGGTGCGTGAGGGGCTGCCGAACCAGACATAGACGATGTTGCCGATGATGAAGCCAAACACGGTGTTGGGGAGGCTCCAGGTGAGATCCACGAGGAGCTCCAACCAGCCTTGGCCGGTGGACAGCTCATAGCTGCACAGGAGGCTGGCCTCCAGGCCATAGCCGAGGCCGAACACGGCGCCGATGATCAGCGCGACAGCGGGAGCAAGCGCTCCACCGCTCGCCAGACTGATCACCATCAGCACCAGAGGCGGCACCACGAGTGAGACCAGGAAGATCAGGACCGACTGCAGCGTCTTTGACATGGGTACTGCCTCCATCGGGAGTCATGGGATCAACCGTTCCCAATGGAGTGGTGCTCCTGGGGCTGTGACGCCCTCGGAGGGAGGGGCTCACAGCCAGGAATAGGCCTCGCGGAAGGCCTGAGCGCCGTCGCGCTCCACGATGTGCCCGTGGGCGAGGATGACACGCTGGATGTCCCACTGGAGGATGGTGTCCACGGTGCGGCGGGCGGCGGCGCGATCCCGGTTGATCAGGCGATCGACCACCCAGGCACTCAGTCGGCCGTAACCGCCAAACACCTTGAAGACGAAGCGAGTGAGGGGTGCGGCATCGGGCCCCACGTTGTGGGCGCTGTCCGTGAGCACGAGCGTGCGGCTGGCGCGGTGGAAGAAGACGACCTCCCCATCACCGATGAACAGGTGGTGGTACTTGTTGGGAGCCACGAGGAAGCGCACGGGCCCGAGCGCCTCGACGGCCTCACGCAGCGGCGGGGTGGGGCGGATCGGGGAGTGCAGCCAGAGACCACCGTCCGCGAGCCGGATGACGGTCATGCGAGTCCCAACCGCCAGCCCCATGTAATTCAGAGGCTGCTCGGCCACCCAAAGGTTCTCATCCAGCTTGCGCAGCATGACACCCCTCCACGAGCCCTTCGGCATGCCTCTGGCTCTAAATCCTAACGCCGCTTCTTGAGCCAGCGGCTCACGCTCACCTTCCGGAACCGGCTGCCGAACAGGTACCAGGTGAACACCCCGCCCGCGAACGCCGCCGCCACCGCGATTCCAAGAATGCCCAGCACCGGCACGTTCCCGTACATCCAGGGCTTCTGCGCGAACGACATGAACGCGCCCACGATGAACCCGCACGCGCACAGCCCCAGGAATGCGATGATCGCCACCGTGCGCAGGTTGTCGTTCAGCTTGTCGAACTGATCGGCTCGCACCGTCACCGTGAACTTCCCGGACTCGAGATCCAACAGGATCTGCGACAGCTGCGTGGGCAGGTCCGTCGCCAGCGACTGGAAGCGCAGCAGCGTCCGCATCAGCCCGCCCTGGAGCTGGCTCGGATCGTACCGGCCCGCCAGCAACTCCTTCGCGTACGGCAGGACCACCTCCAGGATGTTCATCTCCGGGTACAGGCTGCGCAGCATCCCCTCCGTCGACACCGACGCCCGGCTCAGCAGCGCGTACTCCTTCGGAATCCGGATCCGGTACTTCACCGCCAGATCCAGCAGGTCCCTCAGCAGCGTCCGCGCGTCCACCTGGCCCAGCGTCGTCGGCAGGTGCTGGCCCAGGATGTTCTCGATGTCGTTGCGGAACCCCACCAGGTTCGCTCGGGCGTCCGGCACTCCCACCCGGTAGAGGATGCGCGCCACCGAGTCGCTGTCCTTCAGCGCCACCGCCAGGCACAGCATCACCAGCGTCTCCTGCATCTGCTTCGTCAGCCGACCCACCACCCCGAAGTCCAGCAGCGCCAGCCGGTTGCCCTCCATCAGCAGGATGTTCCCTGGGTGCGGATCTCCGTGGAACAACCCGTCGTCGAAGAGCTGCCGGAAGCTCCCCTCGATGATGTTCGTCGCCAGCAGCTTCCGATCCTCGTCGGATAGCTTCGCCTGGCTGATCTTCACTCCTCGGATGAACTCCAGCGTCAGCACCTTGCGGCTCGACAGCTCGTCGTACACCCGGGGAATCTTGAGATAGGGCCGGTCCTCGTGGGTCGCCAGGAACGCCCGGATGTTCGAGGCCTCGTTCACGAAGTCCAGCTCCTCGTGGATGGCCTTGTCGAACTCGTCCACGATCCCCGTGGGCGTGTACACGCCTGTCTCCTCGATCACCGCCTCCAGCAGCCGCGCCAGCGAGCGCAGCACCGTCAGATCCGAGTCGATCCGGTCCGAGATCCCCGGCCGCTGCACCTTCACCACCACCTCTTCCCCCTCCTTCGTCACCGCCCGGTGCACCTGCGCGATCGACGCCGCCGCCAGGGGCGCCGGATCGATGGTCGCGAACAGATCCTGCACGTCCTGGCCCAGCGACTCGCGGATCTGCGCGTGCACCTGCTCCAGTGGGATGGGCTCCACCTGGTCCTGCAGCATCGACAGCTCGTCGACGAACTCGGCCGGCAGCAGGTCCGCGCGAGTGGAGAGGATCTGCCCCAGCTTCACGAATGTGGGTCCCAGATCGTTCAGCAGCATCCGGAAGCGCCGGGCCGTGGAGGCTCGCTGCGACTCCGGAGAGACCTCCACCTTCTCCTTGCGGCCGAGCATCCGCCACAGCCCGGCCCGCTCGGTGAGATCGGCAAAGCCATGCCGGGCCGCGATGACGGCGATCTGACGGACACGGTTGAGGTCCTGGAGGATCACGCGCCGTGCACCTTCCCACGGGCCCAGCACTCCCGCAAACGGTCAGACTCGCTGCGGGCTCCAATGTTCATCCCGCGATCATGCGCGGCGATGCCAGTTCACACGGCGGGAGCCATCTTGGGCGCCGGGCCGAAGCGCAGCAGCAGGTAGCCCGCCACGGCTGACGCCAGCGAGCCCAGGAGGATTCCCAGCTTGGCCTGGGCCAGCAGCAGCGCCTGTCCCGGGAAGGCCAGCGTCGCCACGAAGAGCGCCACCGTGAAGCCAATGCCTCCCACCACGGCCACCCCGTGGAGCTGCGAGGCAGGCGCGTCCCCCGGCACGGGCGCCACCCCGATCTTCACCGCCACCCACGTGAATAGGAAGATGCCCACCTGCTTGCCGAGGAACAGCCCCGCCATGATGCCCATGGGCAGCGGCTTCGCCAGGTCCGCCAGCGACATGCCCTCCAGCGAGATGCCCGAGTTGGCCAGCGCGAACAGCGGCACGATCCCGTACGCCACCCAGCCGTGCCACAGGTGCACGAAGCGGTTGAGCGGCGGCTCGATGTCCTCGAGCTGCTCCTCGATGTGCAGGAGCTGCGCGCCACGCACCGCCTCGTCCTCGGGTTCCTCGACGATGCGCGAGATGTAGGCCGATAGCTCGTTGAGCACCTCGCGGCCCCGGCGCAGGGGCCTCGCCGGCATGAACATGCCCAGCACCACTCCCGACAGCGTGGCGTGGATCCCCCCGTGGTGCATGGCGTACCAGAGCGCCGCTCCGAGCAGCGCGTAGACCATGCCGCTGCGCACGTAGAAGCGGTTGCACAGCGCCAGCGCCACCGCCACGCCGCCCGCCACCAGCAGCCACTCCGTGTGCAGCCCCGTGCCGTAGAAGAGGGCGATCACGATGATGCCGCCGATGTCATCGAAGATGGCCAGCGCCGTGAGGAACACCACCAGCGCGTGCGGCACCCGCGCCCGCACCAGCGTGAGGCACCCGATGGAGAAGGCGATGTCCGTGGCCATGGGGATGGCCCAGCCTCCCGCCGCCGGGGTGCCCGCGTTGAAGATCATGTAGAGGCCCGCCGGCACCAGCATGCCTCCCAGCGCCGCGATCAGCGGCAGCAGGGCCTGGGCCAGCGTGCGCAGCTCTCCCGCGGACAGCTCGCGCTTGATCTCCATGCCCACCAGGAAGAAGAAGAGCGTCATCAGCCCGTCGTTGATGAACTCCCGGAAGGTGAAGGCGCCTCGCCCTCCGGCCAGTTCCACCGAAAGCGGCGCGTCGAACAGCCCCGTGTAGCTGGCGGCCCATGGTGAGTTGGCCCACGCGATGGACACCACGGCGCACAGCGCCAGCAGGATGCCGCTGCTGGCTTCCAGCCGGAAGAAGGCCTGCAGCGGCGCGAGCGCGACCTTGAACAGCACGGGGACGGGCGGAGGCGGCCGGCGGGTTTCCATACGTGGATGGTAGGTTGCTCTCTGGAGCGCCGGGCGTGAACCCTTTTCGGCGGAAAAGGACGGAGGGTGCCCCCAGACGGTGTTAGAGGTGAGATGCAGGTGACGTAGGGGGTAGGACGCGAGAGCGCGTTGATCCAGGACGGTGGGCGTGAGAGAAGGCAAGTCATGGGCGTGACGCAGGTGAAGACAGCCAAGGGAGCAGGCATGGAGGCCGCTCCAGAATCCAACCTGGAAGGTATGGAGAGCGGGACCGGGCCGGCGGGGGCTCGCGAGATTGCCTCGCTGACGCCCATGATGCGCCAGTACCTGGAGGTAAAGGCGCTCCACCCGGAGGCGATCCTCTTCTTCCGGCTGGGCGACTTCTACGAGATGTTCTTCGAGGACGCGGAGCGCGCCTCGGAGCTGCTCCAGATCACCCTCACCGCGCGAGCCAAGGGCAGCGAGAAGGTGCCCATGTGCGGGGTGCCGTACCACTCGGCGCGCCGCTACATCGCCCGGCTGATCGAGCAGGGGCTGAAGGTGGCCATCTGCGACCAGATGGAGGAGTCCGGCACCGGGCCCGGCATCGTCAAGCGCGAGGTGACGCGCATCATCACCCCCGGCATGGTGCTGGATGAGGAGGTGCTCGAGCCTCGGGCCAGCAACTTCCTGGCCGCCGTGCACTGGGGCGAGAAGGGGTTCGGGGCGGCGCTGCTCGAGGCCTCGACGGGCGAGTTCTTCACCGTGGAGGTGCCCAGCGCCCAGGAGCTGGTGGAGGCGCTGGCCCGGGTGGATCCCCGCGAGCTGCTCGTGCCCGAGGGCCAGCGCGGGGCCCCGGAGGTGGCTTTCATCTCCTTGCGGCTGCCGCGGGAGCCCTCGGTGACGGAGCTGGAGAAGGCCGCCTTCGAGCCGGCTCGCGCGGCTGTGTACCTTCGCGGGCACTTCTCCGTGGCTTCGCTGGAGGCTTTTGGGTTGGCGGAGGCACCTCTGGCCACCGGCGCGGCGGGCGCGGCCCTGCGCTACCTGAAGGACACCCAGAAGACGAACGCCGCCCACGTGGATCGGCTCAGCCGCCTGGAGCGCTCCGGGCACCTGCTCATGGACGAGTCCTCGCGGGCCAACCTGGAGGTCCTCAAGACGCTCCGGGATGGGGCTCGCAAGGGCAGCCTGCTCGGGGTGTTGGACCGCACCGCGACCAGCATGGGCGGCCGGAAGCTGGCCCGGTGGCTCGCCGCGCCCCTGTGTGCCCTGCCGGAGATCCACGCCCGCCTGGACGCGGTGGAGGAGCTGTCCCAGCGCAGCGTGTGGCGCGAGGAGCTGACCACGCTTCTGAAGGACGTGGCGGATCTCGAGCGGCTGTGCGGACGGCTCTCGCTGGGCGCTGGCAACGCGCGGGATCTGTGCGCCCTGGGCCTGTCGCTCGCGCAGTTACCCCGGCTGGCCGCGGCGCTCTCGCGGTGCTCGGCTCCGCTGCTCCAGGCGCTGGCCGGGCCGCTGAGCGCCCTGCCGGAGCTGGCGGAGCTGCTGCTTCGGGCCGTGGTGGACGAGCCCCCGGTGACGCTCAAGGAGGGCGGCCTCTTCCGCCAGGGCTTCCACGCGGAGCTGGATGAGCTGGTGGCGCTGTCCACCTCGGGCAAGGACTACCTGCTGAAGCTCGAGACGCGCGAGCGCGAGCGGACGAAGATCGGCTCGCTGAAGGTCCGCTACAACAAGGTCTTCGGGTACTTCATCGAGGTGACGAACAGCAACAAGCACCTGGTGCCCAAGGACTACATCCGCAAGCAGACCACGGTGGGCGCCGAGCGCTTCATCACCCCCGAGCTCAAGGAGTATGAGGAGAAGGTCCTCACCGCCGAGGAGCGCCGGTGCGCGCTGGAGTTCCGCCTCTTCGAGGAGCTGCGGGCCCAGGTGGTCACCGCCGCGCCGCGCATCCGCTCGGCCGCCGAGGCCGTGGCCACCTGTGACGCGCTGCTGTCCTTCTCCCGGTGCTCCGCCGAGTACGGGTACACGCGGCCGGTGGTGGATGACTCGGAGCGGGTCTCCATCACCGCCGGGCGGCACCCCGTGGTCGAGCGGGTGCTCGGGGCCAGCGAGTCCTTTGTCCCCAATGACATCCTGATGGACTCGGGGGACGCGCAGATCCTCGTCATCACCGGTCCCAACATGGCCGGCAAGAGCACGGTGATGCGGCAGGTGGCGCTCACGGTGCTGATGGCGCAGGCAGGCTGCTTCGTCCCGGCCAAGGCGGCGCACATTGGCTTGTGCGATCGGATCTTCACCCGCGTGGGCGCCGCGGACAACCTGGCGCGCGGCCAGTCCACCTTCATGGTGGAGATGACCGAGACGAGCCACATCCTCCACCACGCCACCCGCCGCAGCCTCGTCATCCTGGATGAGATTGGCCGCGGGACCTCCACCTTCGATGGGCTCTCCATCGCCTGGGCGGTGGCCGAGCACATCCACGACAAGGTGGGCGCGCGCACGCTGTTCGCCACGCACTACCACGAGCTGGTGGATCTGGCGCGCGAGAAGGCTCGGGTAAGGAACCTGTGCATCGCCGTGAAGGAGCAGGGCGGCAAGGTGCTCTTTTTGCGCAAGCTGGTGCCGGGCGGGGCGAATCGCTCCTATGGCATTGAAGTGGCCCGGTTGGCGGGGCTCCCGCAGGAGGTGGTGGCCCGGGCGCGCGACATCCTCCAGAACCTGGAGTCCGGCGAGCTGGATGAGGCGGGGCGGCCTCGCGTCGCGGTCCGGCGCGGGGCTCGGGTGGCGGCCGGGCAGCTCGGGCTCTTTGGAGGAGAGGCCGCTGGGGCTGCGCAGGCCCAGGCGGCCGTGCCTCCCGCGTACGCGAAGGTGCTGGAGGCGTTGCGCACGACTTCGCTGGACACCACCTCGCCGCTGGAGGCCCTCAACCTGTTGGCTCGGCTTCAGAAGGAGTTGAAGTAAGGCGACTTCACAGTGCATGCACGTCGACGCGCGGTGCGCTCTGCGATAAGCGCGCGCCCATGATTGAGAATGCACAGCCTTCAGTCCTGGCCGATCGCCCGCAGGTCGGCCGCACGCTCACGTTCCGCATCGCGCCGGAATCAGACGTGCTCGGCGCGCTCCGGCGGCTCCGTGAGGGCCTGTCGCTCGATTGCGGTGTCATCGGCATCGGCGAGCCGGTGGTGCTCGCGCTCGGGAAGAAGATCCCCGGGCTGCGCACGTCCCCGGCCATGTCCGGTCCCGCTTGCAGCGTCCCGTCCACGCAGGAGGCGCTCTGCTTCCTGCTGCGCGGCTCCGATCGCGGCGTCGTGTTCGATCAGACCCAGCACATTCGCGAGCTGCTTGGCGAAGCGTTCCTGCTCGTCGACTCGGTCGACACGTTCACCTATCGAGAGGGCAGAGATCTCACGCGCTTCGAGGACGGGACGGAGAACCCCACGGGGGAGCTCGCGGTGCAATCGGCGCTCGTCTCCAAGGGCGAGCACCTGCGCGGCTCGAGCTTTCTGGTCGTGCAGCGGTGGGTGCATGATCTCGCGCGCTTCCGTCACTTCAGCCAGGAGCGTCGTGAGATGCTGATCGGCCGGCGTGCCGACTCGAATGATGAGATCGAAGAGGCGCCGGAGTCGGCTCACGTCAAGCGCACGGCGCAGGAGAGCTTCGAGCCCCCGGCCTTCATGGTCCGCCGCTCGATGCCGTGGGCGACGGCCACGCAGGAGGGGCTCGAGTTCATCGCCCAGGTTGAGTCGCTCGACCGCTTCGAGATCATGATGCGCAGGATGGCGGGGCTCGAGGATGGGACCGTGGACGGACTCTTTACGTTCTCGCGGCCCGTGAGCGGCGGCTACTACTGGTGCCCTCCCGTCGAGGGCGGCCGCCTCGATCTGGCGCTCCTCGGCGTTTGATGGCGGAGACGGCGCCGGGTGAATCGATGAGGAGTTGAAGTAAAAGGGAGGCGAACCCAGGAGGCTGCTCCCGTGCAGTTCGCCATTCCCCATGCGCCTCGGCGCGTTCGCTTCTCCCAGGTGCCCGGCGCGGTGGGGCGGTTGCTGCGGACGCTCGCCCTGGGGCTCCTCATCATGGCGTTCGTTGGCGCCGTGGCCGGCGTGGTGGGGCGCTTCTTCGTGAAGGAGCGCGTCTTCCTGATTCGCGCGCAGGAGGTGGACGGCGTGGTGTCGGATCTCCGGCTGCCTCCCGTGGAGAAGCGGGTGGATGCCGAGGCCACGCTCGAGGTGCTCTACAACGTCGATGGCGTGCAGCACACCGTCAATGGCGTGCGCACCTCCGCCGAGTATGCCGAGGGGCTCGGGCGCGGGGCCCGGATCAAGCTCTTGGTGGATCCGGCTCAGCCGGATCGTCCGCGCGAGGCCCGCTTCGTCCGTGAGCACTCCGGCGCCATCAACCTGCTGCCCTGGGGCTTGGGGCTGGGTGCGCTGGTGGCCGTGGTGCTGCTCGTGCGCGAACTGCGCCGCACCATCCGCGCGGAGCTGGAGCCGCTGCGCCTGGGCGCGCTGGTGTGGCTCACGCCGGATGGGCCGCTGCCGGAGACTCGCCGCGAGGTGGTCTTCCCCGCCAGCTACTTCCGCCAGGACGTGAAGCACTCGGTTCGGGCCCGGGCTCGTCCGGGCCGCGCTCCCGTGCGCAATGGCGAGAAGGTGCTCGCCGCCGTCGTGCCTCGGCAGCCGGATTGGGTCCGCGTCATCGACGAGGATCTGGCCCGCACCCTCGGCTGGATTCGTTGAGCGGACAGAGCAGGGGAGGGCCGAAAATTTGCGGGTGCCGGAGCCCCGTGACACACCTCTGTAGCTTCTGCTCCACGTGTCCGGAGGCTTCATGCGCACCTGCCTCGCCCTCTTCCTGCTGCTGCTGTCGAGTGTCGCCTTCGCGGCGAAGCGGGATGCGGCCGAAGAGGCTTACCAGGAGGCGCGCACGGCCTTCTACGCCCTCAAGGGCGACGCGGCGCGGCGCAAGCTGCGCCACCACTGGCTCAGCGTGGTCAGCCGCTTCGAGTCCGTGGCCAACGACTACCCCAAGAGCGAGCGCGCCCCGGACGCCCTCTTCACCGCCGGCGAGCTGATGACCGAGCTCAGCCGGATCTCCTTCCTCTCGGAGGATCTCCAGGCCGCCGTCACGGATTACTCGAAGCTGGTGGAGACCCACCCGCGGCACCGGCTCGCGGATGATGCGGCGCTCGCTCTCGCGCGCATCTATTTGGAGCGCTTGGATCAGCCCGAGTCCGCTCGCCGGGTCGTCACGGAGATGCTCGCCGCCAATGGCAAGGGTGATCAGTCTCGTGAGCTGAAGGAGCTGCTTGCCTCGCTTCCCGCTCCCAAGCCGGCGCCCTCGCGCAAGGCCGCGCCTGCTGTCGCCGAGGCTTCGCAGCCGGTGCGCCCGGGTGGCTCGCTGGTGCAGGCCATCTCCAAGATCGCGCGGGAGGCAGGGCCTGCGACTCCTCCCGCCACCGACGCTTCGGCCTCGAAGGCCAGCGAGGCTCCTCGCGTCGTGGTCATCACGCCGCTGAAGTCCGAGGAGACTCCGGCCTCCAGCTCGACGAAGCCCGCTCCGGTCGCGCCCGCTGCTCAGACGCCCGCCAAGGCGGAGCCTCCCGCTGTCGCCTCGGCGCCGTCGAAGTCCTCCCTGGAGCCGTTGCCCCTGCCCACCGTTCCCGGCCTGGCCCGGCACATCGCCGAGAACCGTCTCAAGGCCGCGGCGAAGCTCTCTCGCGGCGCGGAGCTGACGCTCGTCGAGCAGCTCGGCCTCAAGGTCCGCCGCGTCATCATCGATCCCGGCCACGGCGGACATGACACGGGAGCCATCGGCAAGAACGGCACCCGCGAGAAGGACATCACGCTCGCCATCTCCCAGAAGCTCGCCGACGAGCTGAAGCAGCGGGGCCTGGAGGTCATCCTCACCCGCGATGAGGATCGCTACGTCCGGCTCGAGGACCGCGCGCAGTTCGCCAACGAGTCCCGCGGCGACCTGTTCATCTCCATCCACTGCAACTCCGCTCCCACCGCCAAGCTCCACGGCGTGGAGACGTACACGCTCAACATCTCCTCGGACCGGTACTCCATCCGGCTGGCCGCGCGCGAGAACGCCTCCACGGAGAAGGGCGTCAGCGATCTGCAGTTCATCCTCGCGGACCTGGCCACCAAGGCGAACACCGGCGAGTCCACCCGGCTGGCCTCCCAGGTCCAGAAGAGCCTCGTGGGCCAGCTGTCCAAGGACTACTCGGGCGTCAAGGATCTGGGCACCAAGGAGGCCCTCTTCTACGTGCTGCTCGGCGTGAAGATGCCCGCCATCCTCGTGGAGACGTCCTTCCTCTCCCACGCCGAGGAGGAGGAGCGGCTCAACTCCGAGGACTACCAGGACTCCGTGGCGCAGGCCGTCGCCCAGGGCGTCGAGGACTTCCTGGGAGATCGCAACCGGCTCGCCAAGGTCGACTGACCCGAGCCCCTCAGGACGGAGAGGGCAGCCCCTGCTTGCCGGGCGAGGAGAGCCCACGGGGAACGGGCGCCTCTACCGGAGGCTCCTCCGGCACCGGGTGCGCGGCGTTGATCTCCTTGTACACGCGGCGGCCGAGGAAGCCTCCCAGCACGAACGACATCAGCAGGCCCACGGCGGACACCACGGTCATCACCGTGCGGCCCTGGGCCAGCCCGCTGCCGAACTGCACCATGAGGAACGTGCCCGGCAGGGTGCCCAGCAGCATCCCCGCCACCGAGGGCCAGAAGCGCGCCCCCGAGGCCGCCGCCGCCGCCAGCATCATGTCCGTGGGCACCAGCGGGTTGATGGTCACCAGGAACGTGAACTGGAAGTCATGCTTGCGCGCGATGCGCGACAGCGTGTGGTAGTGCTCACCGGCCAGGCGCTTCATCGGCCGGACTCCCAGCTTGCGCGCCAGCCCGAAGATGAGCAGCGCCGCCAGGAAGCTGCCGATGAGCGCGTAGACCGTCCCCATCAGCGTGCCGAACACCATGCCTCCCACGGCCGCGAAGAGCGTGCCGGGCAGCAGCGTCACCGGGCGCAGCAACAACGCCAGCACGTACACGAAGGGAGCGGCCTGGCCCAAGGGCACCAGGAAGCTGTGGAGCTGGTGCTGATCGATGACATCCGGTCCGAGCAGCCGCAGCAGCACCAGGCCGCCGATGGACGAACAGACAGGTGCCAGGACTCGCAGCCAACCCTTCACCCCTCGAGCCGTCGCCACTCATCACCTCCCGACATCAGCCGACATCGCCCGCGTGAAACTGGGAGCCCGACGGGGAATCGGCAATGTGGCGCGGCGTGTTCTCAACACAAAAGCGTCCTGCCGGACAGGCAGCAGCTCGGCTAGGAAGCTGAGCAAGCCTGACAACCCTTCATAATCATTGGGGTTCTGATGTGGTTTGTCGGGTGGGAACGGCTGGCGGTGTACGGAGCTTGCTTGCATCGGGGCGCTTCCGTCCCAAGGTTTCAGGCAAGGGGCACCGTGCGAGGCGTCGGGTGGTAACGAGAGGAGATGGCGATATGTCGGACAAGGACAACAAGGGCAGCATGACGGTGGCGGAAGCGGGTCGGAAGGGCGGAGAGACCGTCCGCAACGAGCGCGGCCGCGAGTTCTACGAGACCATTGGGCGCAAGGGAGGTGCCACGGTGAAGGCCGAGCGCGGCCGCTCCTTCTACGAGGAGATCGGCCGCAAGGGCGGCGAGACGGTGAAGGCCGAGCGCGGCGCCAAGTTCTACGAGGAGATCGGCAAGAAGGGTGGCGACCGCGTCAAGGCCACCCGCGGGCCGAACTTCTACGAGGAGATTGGGCGCAAGGGTGGGCAGAAGGTGAAGAAGCTCATCGAAGAGGGCAAGCGCGCGGCTCGCGCGGCCATGGCTCAGCCGGAGAAGCCCGCCGAGCAGGGCGAGGCCGCGGCAACCCCTCCAGCGGCGCCCGAAGGCCAGGAGCCCCAGCGGGAGTAAGTGACGAGGGGGCACGGACCCGGTAAGAGGGGCCCGTGTTTCTCCTCATCACCCTGTTGGATCAGGTGGAGCAGCTCGAGCGGGCCATCCGCCGGCTCCGGGACTTCGGTATCCCGGAGCCGCTGGTGCTCAGAGCCCGGAGCGCGGCGGCCGCGCTGTCGGCCGAGGTGCCTGTCTTCGCGGGCCTGCGCAGTCTGGCGCTGGGCGCGGACGAGGATCGGCTCGTGCTGGTGAGCCTGCTGCCCCAGTCCAGCAGCGAGGAGCTCGAGCGGCTGGTTCAGCGCGTCCAGTTGGAGATGGACGCGGACGAGCCTCCCATGGGCCGGCTGGTGGCCCTGCCTGTCATCGCGGCGCCCGTGCTCCGTCGAGAGTGACGGGGGCGCTGGAGCGGTGTAAGCACTGGCTGTGCAGGCGCTGCTCGTCTTCCTCGCCATCGCGGCGCTCTCGTTGCTCGCCTCGAGCCGGACGCTGCTGGATCCCAGCCGGTTGCCCGGAGTGGCCCCGCTTGTGGCCAGCGGGCTCATCTTCCTCGTGTTCGGCGCGCTGCTGGGCCCGGGGCTGGCCGGGGTGCTCACGCTGGAGGATCTCGACGGGTTGCGGCCGGTGAGGGCACTGGGGCTGGGCACGGCGGGCGTCATCCTGGGGCTGAACCTGGATCCGCGCGTGCTGCGGCTGCTGCCCCGGCAGGTGTTCTCGGCGGCGCTGGCGCATGCGGGGGTGGCCTTTCTCTTCGTGGCGGTGCCGGTGTCCGCGGTGCTGATGATGGCCACCCACCTGCCGCCGCGGGTGGTGGTGGGGGGCGCGGCGGTGCTGGGCGCGGCGGCGAGCCTGTCCTCCGGGCACTTCGCCGTGCTGGGCTACCGCAGCGGGCGGCTGGAGCGCTCGCGCGGGCTGGCGGTGGCGCTGCTCACCATGCTGGATGATGGGGTGGGGCTGCTCGTGCTGGCGGTGGCGCTGGTGCTGGGCGCGGCGGCCAATCCCCTCGACGGTGCGGGACTGGTGGGCCTGGCGATGCTGCTGGGCCTGCTGTGTGGGGCGCTGATCGTGTTCCTCACGTACGCGCTGAAGGATCCGGCGGAGCTGATGGCGGTGATGCTGGGCGGCGTGGCGCTGGTAGGCGGGGCGGCGGCGTATCTGCGAGTCTCGGTGTTGCTGGCGGGCGTGGCCTGTGGGGCGACGCTGGCGGTGGTGGGAGGCCGGGCGGTGGCGCAGGTGGCCCGGGCGCTCGGGCGCTTCGAGCGCCCCACGTACCTCATCCTGGTGTTCCTGATTGGGTGCCGCCTGCAGATCCGGGATCTCGACGCGTGGGTGCTGTTGCCGGGCTATGTGGCGCTGCGCTTCCTGGGCAAGGTGTGGGGCGGCTCACTGGCGCAGCGCTTCGCGGCGAGCGCGCTGAAGCTGCCGCCTCGGCTGGGCTACGCGCTCATCTCCCAGGGGGGGCTCTCGCTGTGCCTGGTGTCGGGGTATCTGGGGTTGGTGCCGGGAGAGCTGTCGCAGCACATCTTCGACGTGGTGGTCCTGGGGGCGGTGATCAACGAGGTGCTGGCCAGCCGGGCCTTCCGGCTGGTGCTGGAAGCGCCCCGGGTCCCAACGGGAGAGTCCTCATGAGGGGAGCCATCATCCGCCTGGGGCTGTTGGTGGCGCTGCTGGCGGGCATCTCCCAGGTGCAGGCGTGGCGCACGGACACGGGCAACTCGGTGATGCTGGCGGCCGGAGCGCTGCTGCTCTGCGGACTGTTCGCGGGCAAGGTGGCCAAGGGCGTCGGGCTGCCGCGCCTCACGGGCTACCTGCTGGTGGGCGTGGCCGTGGGCCCCTACGCGCTGGGCTTCATCCCGGGCGAGGGCGTGAAGGGGCTGGAGCTGGTGAAGGGGCTGGCGGTGAGCCTGATCGCCCTGGTGGCGGGGACGGAGCTGCACCTGGGGCTCATCCGCCGGGTGGGCACCCAGGTGGCCGTGCTGTGCGCGGCCGTGTGCGGGGTGACGTTCGCGGTGTGCTTCGGGGCCCTGTTCGCCCTCAAGCCTTTCCTGCCCTTCATGGCGTCCATGACGCTGCCGCAGGCGCTGGCCGTGAGCGCGCTGGTGTCCACGGTGGTGGTGTCCTTCTCGCCCACGGTGACGATCGCGATCGTGCAGGAGACGGCCGCACGCGGCCCGTTCACCGAGTTCCTCATGGCCCTGGTCATCATCGGCGATCTGTTCGTGATGGTGGCCTTCGCGGTGGCGGCGGGCCTGACGCGCGCCAGCTTCGGCGGGGGCTTCGATCTCGGGGGGCTGGTGGGCGGGGTGGGGTGGGAGCTGTTCGGCTCGGTGCTCGTGGGGGCGCTGCTGGCCATGGCGATGCTCCTCTACCTGCGCCGGGTGAACCGCGAGCTGCCGCTGTTCCTCGTGGGGCTGTGCTTCGCGGCGGCCGAGGGCGGGGCGCGGCTGCACCTGTCTCCGCTGCTGGTGGCGCTGTCGGCCGGGGCGCTCATCGCCAACCTGGATGAGCGCGAGAGCCAGCGCATCCACCACGCCGTCCAGCTGGCCGCACTGCCCGTGTTCGCGCTCTTCTTCGCGGCGGCTGGGGCGGGGCTGAAGCTGTCCACGCTGGTGACGGTGGGCCCGGCGGCGCTGCTGCTCGTGGTGGTGCGAGCAGTGGCAATTCACCAGTCGTGTCGCCGATTCGCACCCGCAGAGGATCCCCGGTTGCGGCGCTACCTGTGGATGGGGCTCGTCTCCCAGGCGGGCGTCACCTTTGGCCTGGCGGCGCTCATCTCTCGCACGTTCCCAAGCTTTGGACCCCAAGTGGAGGTGCTGATCGTCGCGATGATCACCACCCATGAGCTGGTAGGGCCTGTGCTCACCCGGAGGGCCTTGGCGCGCAGCGGGGAGGTGCGAGGCGACGAGCGTCAGCAGACCGCGTAAGCTAGCCGTTCAGGAGATTCTGGAATGGCAGCTCCCATCCTCGTGGTGGACATCCAACACCCTCAGCCTCGGCATGTCGCTCGCGCCGTGGAGATGCTCGAGCGCGGTGGCGTCATTGCCTATCCCACGGACACCTACTACGGCCTGGGGTGCGATCTGATGTCGAAGAAGGCCATCGAGCGGCTGTACCAACTCAAGGGCCGCGACAGGAAGAAGCCGCTGTCGTTCCTGTGCCCGGATCTGTCGGATGTGGCGAAGTACGCGCACGTGAGCAACTTCGCCTACCGCACCATGAAGGGGCTGACGCCGGGGGCGTTCACCTTCATCCTCGAGGCCACGCGCATTGTGCCGGAGGTGATGATGTCCAAGCAGAAGCAGGTGGGCATCCGCGTCCCGGACGCGCCGCTGGCCCGGGCGCTGGCGTCGGGGCTGGGCCGGCCCCTCATCACCACCTCGGCGAGCGATGACGCGGGCGAGCCGCTCATCGACGCCAAGGACATCAAGGAGAAGCTCGGGCACGGATTGGATCTGATCCTGGATGGAGGGGTGACGCTCATGGAGCCGTCCACGGTGGTGTCGCTGATTGGCGACTCGCTGGAGATCCTCCGCCAGGGCAAGGGCCGGCTGGACGCGTAGGCAGAGAGGGGGGCGCGGTGGATCCTCAGGGGAAGCACATAGTGGATCCCGACGCTCCGGGGAGGATTCCCGGGCTGCTCTCCTTGCTATGGATGCTGCTGTGGCGGCCGGTGGATCTGCACTACCGGCTGCACGGCGCGGGCATTCAGGCTCCCGGCGGGCGCGTGGGGCAGCTGTGGCGCGAGCAGTCCCACGGCAGCCGCGCGGCGGGCCTCTACGTGCGGCGGATGCTGGTGCTGCTGTTGGTCATCTCCCCGCTAGCCACGTTCTCGGTGGGGGTGGGGGTGCAGCGGCTCGGAGTGCCCCTGGAGCCGATGTGGTGGGTGAGCGCGGCGCTGTGCTCGTTCATGGGGCTGTTCCTGGCGCTCACCACGGGGCTGGCGGCCGGCACGCTCATGGGGCTGGTGTCGAGCCTGGCCATGGTGGTGGGCCTGCACGCGGTGGCGGGGGGCGCCTTCGGGGCCCCCATGGGAGGCCTCGCCGGAGCGATCATGGGCGGGTGCCTGGGGCTGGTGGGTGGCATGTGCGCGGGGAGCATCGGGGCGATCGGCCGAGGGCAGGGCCTGTCCATCAACCGGGTGCAGATCGGCGCCATCGTGCTGAGCCTGGTGCCGATGACCCTGTGGGGGTTGGCCGGGGCGTGGCATTTCGGAGGCGCCGTGGCGGCCAGCGCGCTGGTGGCCTACCTGGTGGCCGCCTTCCGGCTGCCGATCTTCATGGTGGAGTCCCTCGTCCAGGCGGCGGTCTTCGCCATGGAGCGGTGGGTGGGGCTGCCCACGCTGCGGTGGTCTCCCGTCGTTCACCACAACCTGAGCTACCTGCAATACCCCTTCCTGCGGGCGCACATGGCGCTGGCGGCGCGCTCGCGTCCCCAGGAGGTGCTGGAGGTGGCCAACGCCTGCCTGAAGTCCCCGGGCAACGCGCTGCTCGGGTGGCCGTGGGTGCTGGCGGCGATGGTGCAGGCGGAGGAGGCCGCCCTGGCGCAGAAGGACATTGGCAAGGGGTCTTGAGGCGCCGCCAGGTTGCCAGGGCGCGAGGCTCCGCTACCCTGGAGGCATGGAAGGGCTGCTCGACGCATTCATTGCCTTCATCCGCGCGGAGCGGGGGCTGTCCGGTAAGACGGTGGACGCGTATGCCGCCGATCTCACCGTGTACTTCAAGGACTTGCGCGCTCGCGGCATCGAGAATGTCGAGCGGGTGAAGCAGGAGGACGTGGCCGAGCACCTGCGGCGGTTGGGGCAGCGAGGCCTGTCCCGGCGCAGCCAGGCGCGGCACCTGGCGGCGGTGCGCGGCTTCCACCGGTTCCTGATCGCCGAGAAGCTGGCGGAGAAGGATCCCACCGAGGACCTGGACACGCCGCGCTCGGCGCGCAAGCTGCCGAGCTTCCTCACGCTGGAGGAGGTGGAGCAGCTGCTGGCCGCGCCGGACGAGCGCCACCCCGCGGGCATGCGGGACAAGGCCATGCTGGAGGTGCTGTACGCCACGGGCCTGCGCGTGAGCGAGCTGTGCTCGCTGGGCCTCAACGATCTGCAGCTGGGCGCGGGCTACCTGGTGGCCAAGGGCAAGGGCTCCAAGGAGCGCGTCGTTCCAGTAGGGCGCATGGCGGTGGAGAAGGTGCAGGCGTACCTGGCCGGGCCGAGGCAGCACCTGCTGGGCAAGCGCGAGTCCCGCGCCCTCTTCGTGACTCCTCGGGGCGGCCCGTTCACGCGCATGGGCTTCTGGAAGCTGCTCAGGCGCTACGCCCTCAAGGCGGGCATCCGCAAGCCGATCTCCCCGCACAAGCTGCGCCACTCCTTTGCCACGCACCTGGTGGAGCGCGGGGCGGATCTGCGCGCCGTCCAGCAGATGCTCGGCCACGCGGACCTGGCCACCACGCAGATCTACACCCATGTGAACGGAGAGCGGTTGCGGGCCGTGTACGATCAGCACCACCCCCGCAGCGACTCCGCCGGGGCTCCCCGCCCGAAGCGGCGGAAAACCGGATCGTGAGGGCAGGAGGTTTGAGGAAGGCCTGTCTCCATCTACGCTGGTGGGCGTGACTTCCCGTCTCCTGCGCCTGCCGGCCTCTGGCCGGCTTCTGGTCGCCACCGACATCCAGGGCAACCTGCGGGACTTCCAGCGCATGCTGACCCTCTTCGAGGCGTCTCCCGAGGACACGGTCCTGGTCTTCACCGGCGACATGGTGCACGGACCCGATGAGGAGACGGAGCGCAACTGGCCGCACTACCTCGGCACGCCCTACCGCGATGAGTCCCCGGAGGTGGTGCGAGCGTTCCTCGAGGCTCGCGAGCGCTTCCCCGGGCGGGTGCACTGCCTGCTTGGCAACCACGAGCACGCGCACGTGGGCGGCCCTCGCACCGCCAAGTTCCACGAGGACGAGGCCCAGGTCCTCGAGGAGCGCATGGGGCTCGGGCCGTCAGCGGCGATGCGGACCCTCTTCGCCCAGTTTCCGTTGGTGGCGGTGGCTCCCAACGGAGTCGCCCTGCTGCACGCCGCGCCCTCCGCGCGCCTCACCGGCCCCGAAGAGTTGGAGAAGGTGGAGCTGGAGGGCTACGCCCATATGGGCATCTTCGAGTTCCTTCATGTGCCGGTGATCGGTCCCACGCTGTGGAGCCGCATGGCGGAACCCGAGCAGGCTCGCGCCTTCCTCGCGGCGCTGGGGGCCCGTGTCGCCATCTACGGCCATGACGTGGTGCGCGAGGGCTACGAGCGGCTCGGGGACGAGCAGCTCTGCGTCTCCACCAGCTTCGCCCTCTTCGACAAGGACAAGGTGTACGTGGAGCTGGGGCTCGCTCGGAGCTACCCGGACGTGCACTCCCTGCGCGACGGCATCGAGCTGAAGAAGCTCTACGGCTGACGGCGCCGAGCCAAAGGTCAGGCGTCCACCCGGGGCAGGTAGCCGTACGGATCCGTCTTGCGATCCGGGTCGAAGTCTCCGAGCGACGGCATGATCCGGATCAGCCCCGTGGCCAGCAGCCGGTGCACCGAGCGAGCCGCCGCCGCCTCTCCCATGGCCGCTGTGCGCAGCGCCTGACGGATCGTCACGCTGCCGCGCAGCTTCGAGTACAGGTACAGATCATCCGACGTGAGCGAGGCCGGCAGCGGGCGGGGCAGGGGCTCGAAGACGAACCGTCCATCCATCGCGAACAGCTCGTCGCAGAGCGCCAGCGTGAGCTGGACCTCGATCTCCCGGTACAGCGCGTGGGCCTCCGGCACCGTGCCTCGCTCGAGCACCTGCTCCACCACCGCCAGCGCGTGCTCGTACTTGCCCGCGTCCATGAAGCTCCGCGCCGCCTCCAGCAGCTCCTGCACCTGGAGCGTCTCGCCCATCGTCGGCTTCCGGGCCCGCTGCGGCGCCAGCACCCCGCGCCGGTACAGGTGCAGCAGCCGCCGCGCCACGAAGACCCGCGACTCCTTGTCCGAGGCGAGCAGCTCCGCCAGCGTGGCCCCGCTCTCCGCCCGCCGCATCAGCGTGGACTCCTCCTCGGAGAACCGCCCCACCACGTGCTCGTGGAAGACGTGGAACGTGGTGTCCATGGCGGGGAAGATGTCTCGGAACAGCTTCCACTCGCGCCGCCGCGCCACCGCGTCCCGGTGCAGGCTGGTCAGCGGCATCTTCAGCTCCACCGCCTGCTCCAGCGACGGCAGCTGCAGGTTGAACTCCACCTCGCCCGTGTCCCAGTTGTAGCAGTCGAAGAAGGCCTCGCGCGCCTTGTACTCGAGCACCTCCAGCATCCGCGGCAGCTCCACGAACTGCTGGTGCACCAGGTACGCGCCATAGGGGATCTTCCCCAGCTCCGCCGCCTCGTAGGCCAGCGCCGCCCGCGGCGCATCCAGCAGGCCCAGGTCCACCAGCACCTGCGACAGGTGCTCGCCGGGCGCGTTGGAGGCCGCGCCCACCAGGAAGCCGTCCCGGAAGAAGAAGTAGCGCATCACCGGACCCCGCTCGACTCGCAGCGTGCCCACCGCCTTGCGCGACAACATGGCGGGGATCACCACGTCCATCGAGTAGTGGGAAAGGCTCCCCTTGAAGTGTTCCATTCATGTCCCCCTGCGTACGGGCGCCTGCTTGCTGACCCGGGAGGCTAATCAGGCCTTTCTCAAGCCACAAGAGGCCGAATTTACTCAGGTTTTTTACTGGCCTCTCCCAGGGTTCCGGGAATCCCAACGTGTCGGGGATCGGGGTTCGAAGGGCTTGCTGGGAATGCCCACTTCCAGCAAGGACTCGGAGTGCCGGGATCGCACGCTCTGGCGAGTGCGTTGCGGGGCCGAATTCTCGGCTCTGGAGCGGGATTTGCGGGCTCGCGCGGTGGGGCGCGGCGGACCCCGTGAATGTTTGACCCCCCGGGGGTGCGCTGCTAAGGGGAAAGGTCTTGTGAAGTGCCTGAAGGACGTCCGGTGACCGAGGCCCGCCGCACGCCGCCCGAGGAGGGCTCCAGCGATGCCGAGGTGCCCCGCTCTCCAGGGGACGCCTTCCGTATTGCTCTGCCCAATTTCGAGGGCCCGCTCGATCTGCTGCTGCACCTCATCCGCGAGCACCGGGTCGACATCTTCGACATCCCGCTGGCGCTGATCGTCGAGAAGTATCTGGAGCACCTGGCTCGGATGCGGGAGCTGAACCTGGACATCGCCGGCGAGTTCCTGGTGATGGCCTCCACGCTGGCCCACCTCAAGAGCCGCATGCTGCTGCCGCGCCAGGACGCCGCCGCTCCGGTGGAGGCCGGCGAGGCGGCGATCGAAGAGGCCGGAGACCCACGCGCGGAGCTGGTGCGCCGGCTGCTCGAGTATCAGAAGTACAAGGACTCGGCCGAGCAGCTGGCGAAGCAGGATCTGCTCGGGCGTGACGTGTTCACCCGCAACGTGCCGGCCGAGGCGGTGCCCATCCCCGAGGAGGAGGTGGGCCTGCAGGAGTTCTCCGTCCTCAAGCTGATTGAAGCGCTGGATCGGGTGCTGGAGCGGCTGACTCCCAAGCCGCAGCACGAGGTGGTGCGCGAGCGCCTGAGCCTCTCCGATGCCACCCTGCGCGTGGTCGAGCGCCTCAGGGCAAAGGAGCAGGTGACGTTCATCAGCCTGTTCCCGGAGGGCAGCACGCGCCAGGAGATTGTCATTACCTTCTTGGCAATCCTGGAGATGGTGAAGCGGCGGCTGATTCGCGTCTTCCAGGAGGAGCCGCTCAAGGACATCATCCTGATGCCCAACGGCGACGCGCTGGAGCGCCTGGTCCCCACGGAGGTGGACGATAGTGACTACCGGTAGGAACCCGACCGACGAGACGACCGAGGCCCCGGCTCCAGGTACGCCCGGCGGCCCGGGCCCCTTCTCCGAGGAGGAGATCGCCGCCGTCACGGGCCCCGGCGGCGAGAGCGAGCTGGACGAGCTGGAGGCCGCCGCCATCGAGGAGGACACCGGGCCGGACCTGGAGACCTCCTTCGAGAAGCTCATCACCAAGAGCAAGAAGCTCTCCGAGGACCGTATCCGCACCGTGCTCCAGAGCGTGCTCTTCGTGGCGGACAAGCCGCTCACGATCGATCAGCTCTACGAGTCCACGGGCATCGATCGGGAGCTGATCGCCAAGGCGCTCGATCAGATCTCGGGGATGCACCGGGATGGCATCAACGGGATCGTGCTCCACGAGGTGGCGGGCGCGTGGCAGTTCCGCACGGATCCGCACTCGGCGGAGTACGTGCGGCGCTACCTGCGCGTGAAGCCGCAGCGGCTCACCCGCGCCGCCGTGGAGACACTGGCCATCATCGCCTACCGCCAGCCTGTCACCCGGCCCGAGGTGGAGGAGATCCGCGGCGTGGACTGCGGCGCCGTCATCAAGGCGTTGATGGATCGCAAGCTGGTGAAGATCCTCGGCAAGAAGGAAGAGGTGGGGCGCCCCATCCTCTATGGCACCACGCGCGAGTTCCTCGAGTTCTTCGCGCTCAAGGATCTGTCCGCCCTGCCCACGCTGCGCGAGTTCCACGAGCTGACGCAGGAGCACCAGGAGATCGTCGAGAAGGAATCCTCGGTGGCCCCCAAGGTCGCGGGCACGGTGCAGACCCTGGCCGATCCCGAGTTCCAGAAGCGCCTGGACAAGAACGCGGCGGCCTCGGAGGCCGCGCTGGAAGAGTTGGAGGAGGCCATCTCGGCCGCCGACAAGAGTCAGAAGGCCGCCGCCGGCCTGTTGACGAACACGCCCCCGCAACCGCCCGAAGCTGGCGCCGCGGGACCCAAGCCCGAATGACGGGCACGAAGGCATGGATTCATGGCTGCAGAACGACTTCAGAAGTACCTGGCTCGCGCGGGAGTGGCTTCGCGCCGGCACGCTGAGGAGCTCATCACCGCCGGCCGGGTGAAGGTGAACAACGAGACGGTGACCGAGCTCGGCAGCCGCGTGGAGCCCGGCTCGGATCTGGTGAGCGTGGATGGGAAGCTCGTGTCCCCGCCGGAGACCTCTTCCTACTTCCTGCTCTACAAGCCGGCGGGCGTCGTGACGACGCTGTCGGATCCCCAGGGCCGCCCCACGGTGGCCAGCTACGTGGAGGAGGCTGGCAAGCGCCTGTTCCCCGTGGGCCGGCTGGACTACGACGCCGAGGGCGCGCTGCTCTTCACGGATGACGGAGCGCTGGCCCACAAGCTCACGCACCCCAGCTTCCAGGTGCCTCGCACGTACCTGGCCAAGGTGAAGGGCTCGCCGGATGCCGCCACGCTGGACAAGCTGCGCGGAGGCGTGCGGCTCGAGGACGGCATGGCCACGCCGCTGTCCGTGGACGTGTTCGAGCAGGCCGAGCGCAACACCTGGCTGAAGATCGTCGTCGCCGAGGGCCGGCCTCACCTGATCAAGCGCCTGTGCGCGGCGGTGGGGCACCCGGTGGTGCGCCTGTACCGGCCCGCGTACGCGGGTGTGGCCGTGGCCGGGCTGCGGCCGGGACAGTTGCGTCCGCTGACCAACTCGGAGCTGCGGCTGCTCCAGGATGTGGCCGAGGCCCGGACGGCTCCGCCCGAGGGAGACATTGGCCTGCCGCCTCGGCGGCATGGGCGCTCGGCGCCGGGCTTCGCGGAGGCGGACGATGGTGGTGATGACTTCGAGCCGAAGATCGAGCGGCAGCGCCCCGAGCCCGTGGTGGTGAAGCTGCCTCGTGGGGCCGAGGGGACTGAGCGGAAGCGCTCGGCGGCTGCGGAGCGGCCCGCGCGTGCGGGGGCAGGGCGAGGCCGGACGGAGGGCGGCACCGGGCTGGCGCGTTTCAGCCGTTCCCGGGGTGGCGCTCGCGACGAGGGAGGCGAGCGTCCGCAGCGCAAGGAGTGGAAGCCTCGGGGCGAAGACGGTGAGCGTCCCCAGCGCCGGGAGTGGAAGCCTCGAGGTGGCGAGGAGGGCGGTCGTCCCGAGCGCCGGGAGTGGAAGCCCCGCGGTGAAGGAGCCGGTCGTCCCGAGCGTCGCGAGTGGAAGCCTCGGGGCGAAGGAGCCGGTCGTCCCGAGCGCCGGGAGTGGAAGCCTCGGGGCGAGGGAGCCGGTCGTCCCGAGCGCCGCGAGTGGAAGCCCCGGGGTGGTGAAGAGGGTGCTCGTCCCGAGCGTCGGGAGTGGAAGCCTCGGGGTGAGGGAGCCGGTCGTCCCGAGCGCCGCGAGTGGAAGCCTCGGAGTGAGGGGGCTGGACGTCCTGAGCGTCGCGAGTGGAAGCCTCGGGGCGAGGGAGCCGGTCGTCCCGAGCGTCGGGAGCCCCGCGGCGAGGGCGCTGGCCGTCCCGAGCGCCGCGAGTGGAAGCCTCGGAGTGAGGGGGATCGTCCGGCTCGCAAGGAGTGGAAGCCTCGAGGAGAGACGGCTGGGCGCTCGGCTCGCAAGGAGTGGGCACCTCGCGGCGAGGGTGCTGGCCGCCCGGAGCGCCGTGAGTGGAAGCCTCGGGGTGAGGCAGGAGATCGCCCAGCCCGGAAGGAGTGGAGCCCCCGTGGTGAGGGCCCCGGCGCGGGTCCCCGTGGACGCGGCGCTGGCGCCTTCGGCCGTCCGCCTCGCGCGGGCGGTGCTGCCGCAGGTGCACGGCCCGAGCGCCGCAGCGCTCGCCCAGAGGGTGGAGGAGCCGAG
The DNA here is from genome assembly GCF_045802625.1 of Hyalangium sp. Taxonomy (NCBI): domain Bacteria; kingdom Pseudomonadati; phylum Myxococcota; class Myxococcia; order Myxococcales; family Archangiaceae; genus Hyalangium; species Hyalangium sp. The sequence continues at coordinate 46,167 of NZ_JBJMQP010000141.1, forward strand.
GGCGGCTTCGTCGACTGGCGCAAGACCAAGAAGCGCGGCCCTGGCGCGGATTGGGATTCGCACCGCCCCGGTCCGGGCGGAGGTCGAGGCCCTCGCAAGCCTGGCGGTCCTCGCGGTCCCCGGTGACGCAGTGCGCGGTGGACCCCCTCCACCGCCGCTGAGTTCTTTCCAACGGGGCTGATATAAGCAATCGCCTATTCAACGTTTTCCTTCTCGGAGTGCGATGAGAACCGGCGTGCGCCCCCTTGTCGTCGTCCTGTCCCTGCTGGTGTTCGCGGGGTGTCAGGGCAATCGCGATCAGCTGCTCGCGGACCTCCAGAGCCCTCGCCCAGAGGTCCGGGCCCAGGCCGTGAAGGCGCTGGCCAAGCAGGGCAACCCCGAGGATCTGATCCTCTTCTCCCGGGCCGCCAAGGACATGGCCTCCATCGTCCGAGGCGAGGCCGCCGCCGCGCTCGGCGAGAGCCAGGACGCGCGGGTGGTGGATCTGCTGGGCGAGCTGCTCGAGGACCAGGATGAGGATGTCCAGGGCCGCGCCGCCATGGCGCTCGCCAAGGTCAAGAACAACAAGGCCAAGGCGTACCTCACGCTCCAGTACGGCCGCCGGGCGCGGAAGACGCGCCAGGTCATCGTCCAGGCGCTCAAGTCCGCCAACGTGCCCGGCGCCATGGCCGAGGTCGTCGCCGCCGAGTCCAAGGCCATCTGGGATCGCAACCTGCTCGCGCTCAACGAGGGCACGCTCCCCGAGCGCGTGGGCGCCGCCGAGGAGCTCGGCAAGAGCGGGCGCACGGAGGCCGTCAACCGGCTGATGCCGCTGGTGCGCGACAGCCAGGTCGTCATGGCCGCCGCCGCCGTGCGCGGCCTGGGCGATGCGGGGGATAAGCGCGCGGTGCCCGCCATTGCCCTGCTGCTCGATGAGAGCTTCCCCGAGCTGCGCGAGGCCTCCATCAACGCGCTGCGCAAGCTGCAGGATCCGACCGCGGTGCCGAAGCTCCAGGCCGTGGCGCTGGAGAAGAGCGTGGTGAGCTCGCTCGCCACGGACGCGCTCGCTGCCTTCCCTCCCTCGCCGGAGACGAATGCGGCCCTGTGCGCCATCGCGCTGGACGGCGCTCGCAGAGAGGCGATCACCGCCGCCCAGGACATGCGCAAGCGCGGTGGGTGCCCGGTGGACCCCATCGTCGAGCGGCTCTCCCGCTCCGGCGGTGCCGAGGGTGGCCTGCAGGCGATCATCGGTCTCGGGCCCACGGTCCAGGCCGCGCTGCCCAAGGTGCTGCCGCTGCTCACGTCGTCGGACACCGCGCAGCGCATGCTCGCGGTCGAGGCGGTCGCGGCCATCGGAGATGCCTCCGCCGCTCCGGCGCTCCAGAAGGCCTATGAGCAGGAGCTCAAGTCCGTCGAGGGCTCGCGCCAGGACTGGGTCACCACGGCGCTGCCCCAGGTCTACGGCCCCGGGTTCGATCCATCGGCTCCGGTGGAGGCCTCGGGTGACGAGCACGGCCACAAGGACGATGGCAAAGCCTCCAAGCAGACCCAGCTCCTCGATCGCGTCCGGGCCCTCAACGCCCAGCGCGCTCGCGAGGCGGGCCGGGTGGTGGTCCAGCCGCGCGTGCCCTCGGAGCTCTATGACGACGTGGAGGCGCTGAGCCTCGAGCCGCTCGCCGCCGTGCTGCGCGCGCTGGGGGCGGTGAAGGCTCCGGGCGCCTTGGAGCTGCTCAAGCGCTACGCCGGAGACTCCAGCGTGACGCTGCGCACCGCGGCCCTGGTGGGGCTGGCTCGGCTGGGGCCGGAGGGCGTCGAGGTCGCCAAGGGTGGCATGTTCGAGGCCGAGCGCGATCTCCAGAAGGCGCTGGCCCAGGCGCTGGCGGAGCAGGGCGAGGCTGGCCAGAACGCGCTCGTGTCCCTGCTGCCGCAGTTCTCCAGCGAGAAGCTGGTGCTGCTGGACGCGCTGGATCAGTTCGGGGCGCCAGCCTCGGCCTCGCAGGCCCTGCAGACGGTGGTACGTGAAGGTGGGGCGGAGGCGGTGCTGGCGGCCAACATCCTCGGCCGGCTCAAGGCCAAGGACGCGGTGGACACGCTGATCAAGGTGCTGGATGAGCCCGCGAGCGTGGCTCGGCGCGAGGTGCTGCTGGCGCTCGGAGAGATTGGGGACACCAAGGCCGCCGAGGCCGTAGCGAGGGACCTGTACCACGATCTCCCGGAGGTCCGCGTCGCGGCGGCCACGGCGCTGCAAAAGATCGGCACCAGCGCCCAGTCGGAAGCTGTCGACGCGCTCAAAGGCGACTATTATCGGCGTGTCCGCGAGGCAGCGAACGCGGCGCTGGCCAAGAGCGGCACCGTCGCGGAGGGGGCTCACTGATATGGAGATGCGCAAGCTCAGGGAGAAGGCCACCGAGGCCTTTGCCAAGGGCCGCTTCTCCAAAGCAGCGGAGTTCTATGAGGAGTACTGCAAGGCGGAGCCCAAGGATCACCAGGCCCGCCTGCGCATGGGAGACGCGTGGTCCAAGGCCGGCCAGAAGGACCGTGCCATCTCGGCCTACCAGGTCGCCGCCACGGGCTTTGCTCGGGAGGGCTTCCTCCCGCGAGCCATCGCCGCCAGCAAGCTGATCCTCGAGCTGGATCCCGCCCATAAAGGCGTGCAGCAGATGCTCGCGGACCTGTACGCGCGCAAGGGGGCGGGAGGCGCTGGTGCGCCGCAGCCTCCGTCCAGGCCCGCGCGCCGCGTGGTGCTCCCGTCCTTCACCGAGAACATGGGCGTCTCGATGGGGCCCGCCGCGGCGCCGCTCGAGCTCCCCGAGGAGGATGAGCCCGCGCCCGTCCCGCCACCGGCGGAGATGGAGATCCCGATGCATGCGCCGCTGGAGATCCCGGCTCAGGCGCCGCCGCAAGCTCCAGTCCGTGCCTCGCAGGCAGCGTCGGCCGGTGAGATGCACGAGATCCCGATGCATGCGCCGCTGGAGATCCCGGTGCATGCGCCGCTGGAAGTTTCAGCCCAGGCCTCGAGGCAGCCACGCGCCCAGGCGCTGCAAGAGATCCCGGTACATGCACCGTTGGAGATCCCGGCTCAGTCCTTCCAGGAGACTCCAGCACCCGCCCCGGTGTCTCACGAGATCCCGCTCCACGCTCCGCTGGAGATCCCCGAGGCGCCTGCCGAGGAGGAGCTCGCCGTGGTCCAAGGGGTTCCAGTCCCTGTGCCGGCCGGTAGCGCGCCGCCGGGACTGGCTCCGCGTGCAACTCCTCCGCGTCCCTCGACGAGCATTCCCGCGGTGCAGGCGGAGGCTCCCCGCCCCGCTCCCGCCGCGAAGCCCGCGCCCGCCGCGCCCGCCCAGCGGAACCCGGCTGCTTCGCCAGAAGACACGGCGCTCGAGATGGATCTGGGGGCGGGGACGAAGAAGCTCTCGTGGGCCACCGTGAGCGAGCCTCTGTTCTCCGCCACGCCCGCTCCCGCCGGTTCCGCGCCGCCGGGGCTTCGGCCACGTCGAACGGGCGAGGCTGGAGGGCCGGACATGGCGGTGACGCCTGCGCCGGGCCGCTCGGCGGTGGTGCCTCCCAGTCAGGCCTCAGCGCCCGTGTCCGCGTTCACGGAGCTGGATCTGGAGGGAGACACGCTGCTCCACGCGGTGGAGGAGGCGGCGATCTCCGGGGTGAAGCAGCGCGCCGCCAGCGCGGCCAACACCGCTCGCCAGGAGGAAGCAGAGGCGAGCATCCTCGAAGAGGATGTGATCATCACGGAGCTGGCCTCGCCGGGCTCGCTGCCGAACATCCCCCTCTTCTCGGATCTGCCTCAGGACGCCTTCATCGAGCTGTTCGAGCGCTGTCCGCTGCTCCGCTTCGCCGTGGGCCAGCGCGTCTTCGAGCAGGGCAGCCACGGCAACGCCTTCTACGTCATCTGCGAGGGCAGCGTGCGTGTCTCCCGGCAGGAGGGCGCACAGCGCAAGGAGCTGGCGACCCTGAACAGCGGCGCCTTCTTCGGTGAGATGGCCCTGCTGTCCGGCGCGCCCCGAATGGCCTCGGTGGAGAGCGCGACGGAGGACACGCAGCTCCTGGAGATCTCGGCTCCGGTGCTGGCGGAGCTGTCACGGCAGCACCCGCACGTGGCCCGGGCGCTCAAGAAGTTCTGCCGCGAGCGCATGCTCTCCAATGTGATGGGCACCTCGGCGCTCTTCGAGCCCTTCAACCGCAAGGATCGGCGCACGCTGGTGGAGAAGTTCCGCGCCCGCGAGGTGAACCGCCACGAGATCATCGTCCGCGAGGGCGAGAACACAGACGGGCTCTACATCGTCCTCTCCGGAGAGGTGGAGGCGCGCAAGGGCGACCAGGTCCTCTCGCGCCTGAAGGAAGGAGAGCTCTTCGGGGAGATCTCCCTGCTCTCCAAGACGCCAGCCACGGCCACGGTGATGGCCACCCGGCGCACCTCGCTGCTGCGGCTGCCGCGCGAGGACTTCGACGCGCTCATCCTCTCGCACCCGCAGATCCTGGTGCTCGTGTCGGAGCTGTCGGAGCAGCGCCTGCGCCGCACCGAGGCCCTCACGGGCGGCCCCGTCATCGAGCTGTCGGCGGAGGATCTGCTCGTCTAAGCGGTCAACCGCGCAGAGGCCTTCAGGACCGCGGGCCGCGCAGCTTGGAGAAGTACTCCTCGCGCGAGAGCACGCCGTGGGACTCCAGCACCTCGATGAGCGCGCTCAGCGAGCGGGCCTGGTTGGCCACCATCTCTTGCAGATCGTTCACCTGCTGGGAGAGCGCTTCCACGCGCTGCTGCAGCTCGGCCTCTCGAGGCGACGAGAGCCGGGGAGACGGCGGGGGCGTGAACTCGTACGTCGGCTCGCTGATTCCGAACTGATCCGGGCTCGCGGTGATGTTGCTGGCGCCGCCGTAGTAGTACTTGCGGGTGGCTCGCTCGATGGCGGACGGGCTGCTGACCACCACCTGGATCTTCTGATCCGTGTGGAAGGCCAGCTCCTGGAGCGCCTCCACGTTGGTGGGATCCGCGCTGGCCAGCGTGAGCGTCTTGTGCGCCACATCCACGGCCACCGGGAAGACCGAGTAGCGCTCGGCCAGATCCACCCGGAAGAGCTTGAACACGTGCTCGGGCGGCGTCACCGTGTCCAGATCCACCGCGGGGATGTGGAGCTGGCGCGAGAGCGCATGGACCATGGAGCTCTCGTCCACGAAGCCCATCTGCACCAGCGTGTGGCCGAGCTTGCCGCCCCACTTGCGCTGCTCGGCCAGCGCCGAGCGCAGCTGGGTCTCGGTGAGGAGGCCGGCGTCCATGAGGATCTCGCCGAGTCGCTTCTTGCGCATGGGAGGGGGCGGCGAGGGAGGGGTCACGTCCACAGGCTAGCAGCAGCGCCCAAGGGGACCGCAACTCCAGGCGACGAGAGTGGGCCGGGCGCCGCGCCTTGAGGTATGTGTGGGGAATGGCACGATGCGTGTTCCTGGCCCTGATGGCGTTTCTCTCGGCGTGTGGCACCACACGGCTGGCTGGCGCGGATCTGGACCGCGTGGTGCAGCCGGCCTTCATCTCCCGGATCGAAGAAGAAGCAGGCCCCAAGAGCCACGTCTTCCGGGATGATGGCACCTACGGCGAGAAGCTGAAGAAGCTCGAGCCGAAGGAGGCGGACCGCCGGCTGCAGGCGAAGCTGAGCAAGGCGGTGACGCGCTTCGAGATCTCCGAGCGCCTGCGCGTCAACACCATCAACCAGCTTCCCCGAGAGCAGCCCTGGACGAACATCGTGAATCCGGCGCGAGTGGCCTCGGCGCTGGAGAGCTTCCTGGTGGAGGAGGTGCCCGCGAACGCGCCGGACTATGATCTGTTGGTGCCGCTGGGCGCGGACACCGTGGTGGAGTTCGTGATCGAGGACTACGGCATGCGCAGCGAGAAGGGGCACGCGGGCGCCTACCTGAAGGGCTACGGGCGCATGTTCCGGCTGGCCGGCCGGAGCGAGCTGTGGCGCCGCCCGTTCGAGGCGGACCAGATCGAGCAGGGCGCCCCGCACCTGGATCCGTTCCGGGTGGGCAAGGAGCCGGAGCTGTTCCGGCAGGCCATCTCGTCCCTGCTCGACGGAGTGGCCGAGCAGTTCGCGCAGGATCTGACGCCCAAGGATCGCCGCGGGGGCCCGCCGCTGCCGGAGGGGGTGGAGCAGTCCGCGCCGGACAGCACGAACCGCACGGGCCGGGAGAATCAGCCCCCGCCGAAGCCGAAGCCCGAGCCCGAGCTACCCGCGGGCGAGCTGCCCGATCCCGATCCGGCGCCCCCCGCTCCGTAAGAGAGGCATGGCCCGAGTGAGGGCTGCGCCCCCGTTCCCGTCAGCCCGTCTGTCCCTTCCCATAGTAGGGATCGGCATAGCCGCTCTGGGCCAGCCGCGAGCCCGTGATTTCATAGACCTCGGCCGAGTGGTGTCCCACGCCCGTGGCGTCGATCCACCGGTTGAAGAAGTTGAAGAGGCCGCAGACGTTGATGGCGTCGTAGATGGCCTCGTCCGACCAGCCGACGGCCTTCAGCGCGTCCACGTCCTCCTGGCGGATCTTCGCGGGGCTGAGGTTGACCTTCTCGAGGTATGTGAACAGGGCCCGCTCCGCCTCGGAGATGGGCGCGGTGAGGTGGTTCTCCAGGACAGCTTCGACCTTCTTCTCGTCACCCAGCAGCTTCGCCGCGACCGCGGCGTGGGAGTGCAGTCAAAACAAGCACGCGTTGCCGCGGGAGGTGAAGGCGGCGATCAGCTCGCGCATCCCCGGAGGCAGGGGTGAGGGGCCGCGCATGACCTCATCGGCGAAGGCGGCCAGCGCGCTCGACACTCGTGGCTTGAACGCGAACAGGTGCCAGATGCGGGGGAAGGGCCGGCCCGCATCGCGGGCGCGCTGGATCATCGACGCGTAGTGGCCAACCCCTTTGTGCGCCTCGACGTCCTTCAGAAACATCGGATCCATGAGACCGCCTCCAGCCAGCGGAGTTCCTGGGCTCGCATCGTAGCTCAAGCCAACCGCCCCTTGAGACCCCCGTGGGAGCCCGCCCTGTCAGAACAGGGAGTGCTCGGCCAGTAGCACTGTGAGTCCCATCATGAAGCTCAAGAGCGTCACCGGCAGGCCGATGCGCAGGTAGGCCATGAAGGTCATCCGCACCTTGTCACGCGCGGCCTCGAAGACGATGAGGTTGGCCACGCTGCCAATCAAGGTGAGGTTGCCCGCCAGCGTGGAGCACAGCGCCAGCACGTGCCAGCCCAGCTCCGGGTTCTGCAGCGTGGGCACCCACGAGCGCGCCAGCATCACGAAGGGCACGTTGCTGAAGAGGTTCGAGGCCACCAGCGTCAGCCCCGCGAACCCCACCGTCTCGCGCCACGGCGGCCCGGCCATCAGCGGGGTGAAGAGCGCGCGGATCTCCGCCGCCCAGCCGTGCTTGTTCACCCCGTACACCACGACGAACAGGCTGGCGAAGAACAGCAGCAGCACGAAGTCCACCCGCTCCATGAGGGCGCGCGGCTCGCGGCGGGCCAGGGTCATCACCACCGCGGCGCCCGCCAGCGCGCTCCAGCTCATGGGCAAGCCGGCGAAGAAGGCCACCACCACCCCCAGCAGCACCGCCATCGTCAGCGCCAGCAGCGGCCGATCCACCGGCGGCGGAGCCGGGTGGGCCTCGAAGCGCTCCGAGCGCAGATCCTGCTTGAACAGGTACAGCAGCGCCCCGATGACGATGAGCGTGGACAGCAGTGCGGGCAGGGCCATGTACGCGGCGAAGCTGGCGTAGGACAGCTTCGAGGCGCCCTGGATCAGCATGTTCTGCGGGTTGCCCGTGAAGGTGGCCACCGAGCCGCTGTTGGAGCCCATGCACACCGCCAGCAGGTACGGCACGGGCGGCAGGCGCGCATCCTCCACCACCGCCAGCACCAGCGGCGTCAGCATCAGGCACACGGTGTCGTTGACGAGGAAGGCGGACAGCAGCGCGCTGATGCCCGCCACCGCCGCCAGCAGCAGCCGAGGCGTGTGCGCCAGCCGCACCGTGTACGCGCCCGCGGTCCGGAAGAACTCGGCCTGCGCCATGTACGCCGCCAGCAGCATCATCCCCAGCAGCAGGACGATCGTGTTCATGTCCACGGCGTGCCGCGAGGGATCGGCGCTGTGGTTGAACACCTCCTCGGGGGAGACGACGCCGAACACCACCATGAGCACGGCGCCGAGCAGCGCGCCTCCCGGCCGATCCAGCTTGAGGAAGGGGAGGCGCACCCCGGCGATGAAGACGTACGTCAGAAGGAAGATGGCGAGGGCCACGAAGCGCGGACAGTATCCCAGGTGCTTCTGCTACGCTGCACTCCTCACGCATCGCCGCACAGGAACATCATGACTGGCACCAGCCGGCCCGAAGAGGGGCCGGTGCAGCTCGATGGCAGCGAAGGCGAGGGGGGAGGGCAGATCCTCCGCTCGGCGCTCTCCCTGTCGCTCATCACCGGCCGCCCGTTCCACATCACCCGCCTGCGCGAGCGCCGGGATCCCTCGGGCCTGCGTCCCCAGCACCTGGCGTGTGTGCGCGGCGCCGAGGCTCTCGGCTCCAGCACCAGCGAGGGGGCCTCCGTGGGCGCCTCGGAGCTCTCCTTCACTCCCGGCCCCGTGCGCCCGGGAGACTATCTGCTGGAGGTGGGCACCGCTGGCAGCACTCCGCTGCTGCTCCAGTGCCTGTTCTTCCCCCTGGCCCTGGCCGGCGGTGGCCAGCTCACCCTGCGCGGGGGGACACACCTGCCGCACAGCCCCAGCTACCACTACCTCGTGAATGTCTGGCTGCCGGTGATGCATGCCTATGGCCTGCACGCCTCGCTGAGCCTGACTCACGCGGGCTTCTACCCGGAGGGTGGTGGCGAGTTCCACGCGGACATCTCCGCTCCGGCCGAGCCTCCGCTGCTGGTGGATCTGCCGGCGCGCGGCACGCTGCACGAGATCACCGTGAGCAGCTTCGTGGGTGGGCTGCCCTTCACCATCGCCGATCGCCAGTCCCGCGCCGCCGAGGCCGCCCTGCGCGAGCGGGGGATCTACTGCCACACGCAGAACCGGGCCGTGCCCGTGACGCGCTCGGCGGGGACAGTCACCTTCATTTTGGCGCAGTTCGAGAACACCTTCGCGGGCTTCACCGCGCTGGGCGAGCGGGGACGGCCGGCGGAGGAGGTGGGGCGCGAGGCCGCCGAGGAGGTGGCTCGCTTCATGGAGTCCGCTGGAGCCATCGACGAGCACCTGGGGGATCAGCTCCTGCTGCCCGCGGCGCTGCTGGCGTCCGGACGGCTGGGGCCGGCCACTCCCGGCACGACGCGCTTCACGGCGGCCCGGATCACGGATCACCTGACGACGCATGCCCGCGTCATCGAGCGCTTCCTGCCCGTGAAGGTGGCGGTGGAGCCGGGCGGCGCGGTGGAGGTCCGCCCGGCCTGAGCGGCGAGCGCCTAGCGCTCGTCCTCGGCGTTGCCCCCGGAGACACCGAAGGTGTTCGAGTCGGCGATCTCCTTCGTGGTGTTGCGGTAGGCGCGCAGCGCGAACGGCGTGGCCACCAGCAGCACCAGTCCACCCAGACCGATGGCCGCCCAGGGCACCGGCGTCTCCTTGATCTGGATGTCCTTGTTGTAGGCGTTCATGTTGCCGCCGAGCTGCTGCTTCTTGAGGGCCTCCTTCTCCTCGTCGGTCATCTCGGGAGGGGCCTCGAACTGCTGCACGGGGCGGCCGGCCACGGCGTAGCCACCGGCGAGCAGGGCGGACAGAAGGACGAATTGCGAGAGCTTACGCATGGGGCGGCATCCTACCACGGGTGGGGCGGTGGAGAGCCATCCTGCGTGTGGGCGGACGGCTCCGGGGCGCCGGGAGCGAGCAGGGGAGCGTTCCGGGCTCCATCTCCATGCGTACACCCCCGTGGAACAAGGCTTGCGTCCGCCCGGGCCGTCCATTAGGCGCGGGACGACTCCTTGCCTGGGCCCTTCCTGATGGTGCGCCTCGTCTTCGTCGCTCTTGCCAACCTGGTGCTGCTGGTGCGGGCCCTGCTCGGGCTGCCGTTCCGCCTGCTGGCCTCCCGGCACCGCCCCTCGTTCATCCGCTTCCGGCTCGCCGGGGAGCTGCCCTACCGCGAGCAGCGCCAGCGCCGGTTCCGGCTGGGAGGCTCGCGTCCGGAGCCCGGCACCGTCACCTCGCTGGAGGCCTTCCAGGAGGCGCTCGGGCTGCTGGCGAAGGACGAGCGGGTAAAGGGCATCCTCCTGGAGATCGAGGGGCTGGAGGTGGGCTCGGCGAAGAAGGACGCGCTGGGGAAGCTGCTCACGGAGTTCCGGGCGGCGGGCAAGCGGGTGGTGGGGTGGGCCGTGAGCGTGGACAGCGTGGGCTACCAGGTGCTGTGCGCCGCGGACGAGGTGCTGCTGGCTCCCGCCGGGCGGCTCGAGCTGGTGGGCTATGCCGCGGAGGCCACGGCGCTGGGCGAGGGGCTCTCGCGTGTGGGCATCCAGGCCCACTTCGTGCGCCGAGGCGACTACAAGACGGCGCCGGAGCTGTTCACCCACGCGCATGTCTCGGACATCCAGCGCCAGACGCTGGAGGCCTTCCTGGACGAGCGGTACACGGATCTCGTGGACACGGTGGCCCGGGGCCGCAAGAAGACGGCCGAGGAGGTCCGGGCGCTGATCGACGGGGGGCCCTACAGTGCCCAGCGCGCGGTGGCGGTGGGGCTGGTGGACGGGCTGTGCAGCGATGCGGACCTGCCCGCGCGGTTGGACGAGCGCAGGCGGAAGGAGAAAGAGAAGGACTCCGATGACGCCGAGGAGCCGATCGAGCCGATGGCGGCCTGGCTGTCCACCCGGCCATTCCCGCGAGTGAAGTGGAGGCAGGTGCGGCGGCGGCCGAAGCTGGGGATGGTGGTGGTGTCGGGGGCGATCATGCAGGGGAAGGGCTCTGGCAACCCGTTCGGGCCGAAGCTGGCGGGGGCGGAGGCGGTGGTGAAGGCGCTGCGCATGGCGGGCCGGGACAAGCGAGCCAAGGCGGTGGTGCTCTACATCAACAGTCCGGGAGGCTCGGCGCTGGCCTCGGAGCTGATCCTGGAGGCGGTGCAGCGCGTGGCGCGCAAGAAGCCGGTGATCGCCTACGTGGATCAGGTCTGCGCCAGCGGTGGGTACATGGCGGCGCTGGGGGCGAAGGAGATCTGGACGGCGCCGCACGCGATCGTTGGATCCATTGGAGTGTTCGCCGGGAAGTTCGAGGCCTCCGGGTTGATGGAGCGCCTGGGCGTGCGGCGGACGATCATCGCTCGCGGAGAGAACGCGGGGATCTTCTCGACGTCCCGAGGCTTCACCCCGCACGAGCGCGCCTCGCTGGAGGCGCAGGTGGAGGAGACGTACCAGGCCTTCCTGGCGCACGTGGCGAAGGCGCGCGGCCGGACCAAGGAGGAGATCCACGAGCGCGCCGAGGGCCGGGTGTACTCGGGCATGCGCGCGCTGAGCGCGGGGCTGGTGGATCG
>NZ_JBJMQP010000142.1:0-9421 GCF_045802625.1 Hyalangium sp.
CCGATCCGCGCTCAGGCGCGGATCGCGGGCACAGTTCATCACGTCGTCGTAGCGGGTGATGATCCAGCCCTGCACCACGTCCGACCAGTGCACCGGATCCTGGGTTCTCAGTTCCCGATAGAACGGGACCGGATCAGCGAGGTTCTCGGGGCTGAAGGGGTTGAGGTTAGGCCGCTGGGCAGCGCTGACCATTGATTCCTCTCCTCGCTCTCTGTGTCGCGGGCTGTTCAGCCTCGAAGGGGGAGGGGGATGCTAGACGTGGCCCACCAGGGTGTCGAGAACGGATTCCGGACGACCCACCGTGATGGGTGGTCCCCAGACTGTGTGGCCTGATCGAGTCAATCCCGGAGTGCGGGACCTGTTGCCTCTCTTCCACGGAAAGCGATGCAAGGTGGAATTTCGTGTTCTGTTCCAAGGAAACATTTGTAATTCGACTGTAGGGTGGTTCAAGCTATTTCCACCTTGGTCGTTGCGAGTGGCGGCAGGAGACGAACCATGTCGATGCGGGCTTTTCAGGTGGGGGCCTGGTGGGTGATGTGCCTGGCTGGGCTGATGCCGGCCTTCGGCGCTGGGGTGCACGGGGCGCAGTGGGCCTCGGGTGGGCAGGACCTGAACAACACCCGCCACCAGTCCGCGGAGTCCCGTCTGGGTACGGCGAACGTGCCGGGTCTGAAGACCCATTGGGCCTTCTCGGCCGCGGGTGACATCTCGGCCACGCCCGCGGTGATGTCCGGTGCGGTCTACTTCCCGGACTTCGGCGGCCGGCTGTGGAAGCTGGATGCCGGCACGGGACAGGTGCTCTGGTCGCGCTCCATCTCCGAGTACACGGGCATCCCGGGCTCCGCCTCGCGCGTGACGCCGGCGGTGTCCGGAGACCGACTCGTCATCGGTGCGCTGCAGGGCGGCCTGCTGATGGCCATCGACAAGAATACCGGCGACCTGCTGTGGAAGACGCAGTTGGATCCCCACCCCGCGGCCCTCATCACCCAGTCGCCCGTCATCTTCGGCGGGCGCGTCTTCGTGGGCATGTCTTCGGGCGAGGAGTACTTCGCCACCGACCCCAACTATCCCTGCTGCACCTTCCGCGGGAGCATGGTGTCCGTGGACCTCGAGAGCGGCCAGGTGCTGTGGCAGTCGCACGTGGTGCCCGAGGGCTACAGCGGCGGCGCCATCTGGGGCAGCACCCCCGTGGTGGATCCCCGCCGCAACAGCATCTACTTCACTACCGGCAACAACTACGAGGTCCCCGACTCGGTGACGGAGTGCGTGTACAACACGCCCCCCGAGCAGGCCGAGAGCTGCCTGGCCCCGGACAACTACATCGACGCGTTCGTGGCCATGGACTTGAACACCGGGGCCATCAAGTGGGCGCGGCGGCTGCAGGGCTTCGATGCGTGGACCTATATCTGCAACTACGTGCCCGCCGGGGTGACCTGGTGCCCGTCTCCCATGGGCCCCGACTATGACTTCGGCCAGGGTCCCATGCTCTTCACGGTGAAGATCAACGGCCGCCAGAGGGACCTGCTCGGGGCCGGGCAGAAGAGCGGCATCTTCTGGGCGCTGGATCCGGACAACGGCAACCTCGTCTGGAACACGCTGGTGGGGCCGGGCGGAGCGCTGGGCGGCATCATGTGGGGCTCGGCGACCGACGGGGAGCGCATCTACGTGGCCAACTCCAACCGGGAGAACAAGCCCCATACGCTCGTGTCGGGCCAGCAGATCTCCGGCGGCTCCTGGAGCGCGTTGGAGCCGGCAACCGGGCAGATCCTCTGGCAGACGGCGGATCCGCTGGGCGGCGCGGCGATGGGCGCGGTGACGGTGGCCAATGGCGTCGTCTACGCCGGCTCGATGGATCCCCAGGGCCACATGTACGCCATGGACGCGCGCACGGGCACCATCCTGTGGAGCTTCGCGGCCGGGGGCTCCATCAACTCCGGTGCCGCCGTGGTGAACGGCACCGTCTACTGGGGCTCGGGTTACTCGCGCGGTGGCATGGGCACGGCGAGCAACAAGTTCTACGCCTTCTCCGTGGAGCGGTAGCCGCCCCGCGGGAGCCTACCCCGCGGCGGCCAGGGGCTTCGCGAGCGCGTCCCTGCGGTGCACCCGGACGTGGAAGTTGGTGATGCGCAGGGTGGGGCCCGGGATGGCTCGCACCTGGGGCCCCGGCATGAGCTCGAAGCGCAGGCGTTGGGCCATGACGGCCAGCACCAGGTGGCCCTCCTGCATGGAGAAGTGATTGCCGATGCAGATCTTCGGGCCCGCGCCAAAAGGAATGAAGCTGCTGCGGCTGCGCTGTTTCTCGTTCTCCTGGCTGAAGCGCTCGGGAAGGAACTTCTCGGGCTGCTCGAAGAGGGCCTCGCTGCGGTGCAGGACGTAGTTGGACATCAGGACGAGGTCTCCCTTGCGCATGGGATAGCCGTCGATGACCACGTCCCGCACGGGCATGCGCGCGGTGAGATAGCTGCTGGGGTAGAGGCGCATCGACTCCTTGAGGATCTGCAGGGTGTAGGGTAGCCGCGCCAGGTCCTCGTACGTGGGGAGCCGGCCCTGCAGGACCTCGTCGACCTCCCGCTGCATGGCCGCGTAGACGTCGGGATGCTGGAGCAGCAGGTGCCACGTCCAATCGAGCGCGAGCGCCACGTTCTCCTGGCCCGCGAGGAAGAGGGTGATGGCCTGGTGCCGCAGCTGCTCATCCGTCAGGCCCTGGCCATTCTCATCGCGGTAGGCGAGCAGCAGGGAGAGGATGTCCTTGTCGGGCTTCTCCGCCTTGCGGCGCTCGTCGATCATCGCCTGGATGCTGTTCTGGATGGTCGTCAGGGCGCGGCGCGTGCGCACGTTGCGAGGCGTGGGCCAGGACAGGGGCACCGTCACCACGTTGCTCGTGAGGTAGTCGACGTAGTCGATTCCCGTCTTGATGGCGTCCGCCAGATCACGCGCATCGCTCTGGAGGTCGGTGCCGAAGAGCACCCGGCCGATGATGCGCATCGTCAGATCCGTCATCATCTGGGGGATGCTGATGACCTCGCCCTCGGCCAGATTGTCCGAGGCGCTGGCGGTGTAATCCGCCATGATGGGCGCGTACGTGGCGATGGAGCGGGGCGTCATGCTGGGCGCCATCATCTTGCGCTGCTGGCGGTGCGGCTCCCCATCGAGGTTGAGCAGGCTGTAGCGGCCCAGCAGCGGCTCGAGCTGCTTGATGAAGCCTCCGGCGAAGTCCTCCGCGTGGGTGACCAGAATGGCCTGGATCATCTGGGGTGAATTCGCCATCACGACGCGGGCGGGTCCCAGATGGAACAGGGCGATCTCGGGACACTCCTGTCGCAGGCGCATGAAGAAGTTCAGCCGATCATTCCTGAAGGGGAGGATGCTGCCGAGCAGCGGCAACTCGCGAATACGCGGCAGGGGCCTTGTCGAGGAGTTCGTCATTTCTTGCCGGGGGAGGTGGTAGGGGTGACAGCAACTCACCAGTTTTTCATCTCCTCCCGGCTTCTCTCAAGATGGCAGAGGCTCATTCCGTCACGCCCCTGGCGCGCCCGGTACGCTGCTGAAATAATGCTACAGCACCCGCGGAACGACTCAGGCGCGGAGGTAGTTGAGCGCCAGGTCGAAGATGAGCATCTCCAGCCGCTCCCGGTCCTCCTCGCTCACGTCCGAGAAGGTGAAGGAGACGCGGCGGGGGCCCTGCTCGGAGGCGGAGAGCGCGACGATGCGCGCGCGGCCCACCACCGGCTCGTCCTCGGGCCCCGGCAGCCACAGCACGAAGCCGCAGGGCTCGCCCCCGAGCAGCTCTCCCTCCAACAGGCAGGAGAAGCCACCGGAGGAGACGTCCAGCGTGCGGCAGCGCACCGGGCCGGCGCGGAAGCTGAGATCCAGGTTCATCCCCTTGGGGACCCGGAAGTTGCGCCGGGCGATCGCTCCCGGCTGCGGGCTCTGCCCCTGGGCCGCCAGCAGCGTGCGGGCCAGCTTCTCGCGCGCCTCCAGGTACTCCGCGTGCTCCTCACTCGTATGCAGTTTCCGGCGGGCCCGCTCGTGCAGCTCCCGGAAGCTCGTCAGCCAGACCGAGAAGTCCATGGAGGGCCATTCTAGCTCGATTTCCAACTTCAGGCCTGGAGCCGCCCGGTTTTTGGTTGATAGGATAGTCAACCAACCCTGATGGAGCGCCATGTGTCCTCGCCAGGCAGCGCAGCTCGAGCAGCTCAAGGGGGAGAGGCGGCGGGCGGTGTTGCGCGCGGCCCGGGAGGTGTTCGCGCGCAAGGGGTACGCGGCGGCGAAGATCGTCGACATCGCGGCCGCGGCGGGGATCAGCCACGGGCTGGTGCACCACTACTTTCCGGGCAAGGAGGCGCTCTTCGCCGCGGTGATCCAGGAGACGGTGGAGGCGTGGGAGACGCTCGTCGCGGAGGTGCGGCAGCAGCCGGGGACGCCCTGGGAGCGGCTCGTCCACCTGTGCTCGCGGATGATGCGGGGCTTGTACGACGAGCCCGAGCACCTGCTGGTCATCGTGCATGCGTACACCGAGGACGCCGCGCTCGCGGTGCGCGACGGGCTGAACCGCTACCAGCGGCAGATCGACGAGCCGCTCGTGGCGCTCATCGAGGAGGCGCAGCGCGACGGCGCGGTGACGCCCGGCCCTCCCGAGGAGCTCGCGCGCGCGTGGATGGCGATGGTCAAGGGCCTGGCCATCGGCAGGGTCATGAATCCGGCCAGCGCGCTGCCGCCCCTGGAGCTCGTGTTGCGAATCTTGAAGGCGTCGTACCCCCATTCCGAGACAACCCCCCTGGAGCCGAGCAATGAAGATCGTGGTCGATTGGGATCGCTGTGAAGCCAATGGACTCTGTGTGCGCGCGGCGCCGGATTTCTTCCGCGTGGACGAGAAGGACACCCTGCACGTGCTCTCCGAGCAGGTGACGCCCGAGCAGCGCGCCCGGGTGGAGAAGGCCGTGCGCGACTGCCCGCGCCACGCGCTCTCGCTGTCGGAGGACTGAGCCCCGCCTTCCGCTGTCAAACCCCCAGCAAGTACCCCCCAAGGAGCAGCCGATGTTGCATCCCGACAATCACAACCCGGCCCGGCCCGCCGTGGACTTCAATCCATACGGTCCCGGGCACGATGTGAACCCCTATCCCGTCTACGAGAAGCTGCGGGCCGAGTCGCCGATCGCCTGGTGGGCGCAGAACCGCGCCTGGCTGGTCAGCCGGTATGACGACATCATCGCCGTGCTCCGTGACACGAAGCGCTTCACCAGCGACCGCAACGAGTGGGAGCTCGCCGCGGTGGCGGGCACCGCCACGCAGATCCCCGAGCTGGCGGAGATGAACCGGCAGTCGCTGCTGTCGGTGGGCAATCAGGATCACGTCCGGCTGCGCAAGCTCATCAGCCCGGCGCTCACCCCGCGCGCCATCGAGCGGCTGCGCCCCGACATCCAGGCCATCGTCGATGAGATCCTCGACTCCGTGCGGGCCAAGGGCACGGTCAACGTGGTCACGGACATCGCGGACCACATTCCGGCCCGGGTCATCGGCTCCATGCTGAGCATGCCCAAGGGGCGCGAGGCGCTCTTCCAGCGCTTCACCGAGGCCGTGGTCAAGACCTTCATCCCCGCCCTCGTGCGTCCCGAGGATCTCCCCGGCCTGCGCGCGGACATCCGCGAGGGCATGGTCCTCATCCGGGAGACGATCGAGGACCGGCGCCGCAACCCGATGGAGAACGACATCCTCACCACCCTCATCCAGACCGAGGAGCAGGGGGACAAGCTCAACACGCAGGAGCTCCTCTCGCTGGTGTCCGGGCTCATCGTGGGCGGCTTCGAGACCACCATCCACCTGATCGGCTTCACGGTCTTCCACCTCCTGACGCAGCCCGGACTGCTCGCGCAGGTGAAGGCCGAGCCCGAGCTCCTCAAGGGCGTCATCGACGAGGTGCTGCGCTTCGACCACTTCGGGAAGATGGGCATCGCCCGCTACGCGCTCGAGGACGTGGAGCTCGGCGGGCAGCAGATCAAGAAGGGGCAGATGCTGCTGCTCATGCTCGGCAGCGGGCTGCGCGACGAGAGCGCGTTCGACAAGGCCGAGGTCTTCGACGTGCGGCGTACCACCAACGCGAGCATCGCGTTCGGCCACGGGGCCCACTACTGCATCGGCGCGAGCCTGGCCCGGCTCGAGGTGCAGATCGCCGTGGGCACCCTCATCCAGCGCTTCCCCGAGCTGAAGCTCACCCAGGCGCCCTCGTTCGGGCCGCACCCCGTCATCCGCCGCATGGAGACGCTCGAGCTCCGTCTGCGTCCGGAATGATGGAATCACGGATTCGTGGCTTCACCTGAATTCCGGGTTGGGGGTAGGGTTCGAGCCGTCGTCCCCCCCACGCGGAAGGAAGCCCCATGTCGTCACGAATCCGTCTGTTGTTGCCCGTGTTGTTCGCGATGGCCGCCGTGCCGCTCGATGCCGGCGCGGCGGTCTGCAATGCCACCACGAGCCGGGATCTGGCGTGGCGGTACGCTCCCGTCCACCACCAGGACGCCGATTCCACGAAGTACCGCTCGGACATGCTGTCGCGGGCCGACTTCGACGGCGACTGGATCATGAACGACAACTGGGAGGCGGCCGAGGCGATGACGGCCAATCCACTCCCCTACGTGTACTACAGCGTCACGAGCACCCCGACGCACTGGTACATCGTGTATGCCTTCTACCACCCTCAGGATTGGACCGACACGGCGTTCGACCAGGAGCACGAGAACGACCTGGAAGGCCTGCTCGTCACCGTCTACCGGGATGGCACTCAGTACGGGCAGTTGGAGGGCGCCGTCACCGTCGCCCATACCGACCACTTCAGCTACACGGCGGGCGGCACCCACTTCTCCGCCAACGCGGAGGGCATCGATGGCTCGCTCCTGGTCTCGAGCGGCCATCCCATGACGTACCAGGAGTCCAAGGGCCACGGGCTGTATGCCTATGGCGGCAGCCACGTGCAGGACGGCGATGGCATCTGGTATTACCCGTCCAAACCCTATCTCGGCTATGAGACGGCCACCGCTCCCGCGACGCCCTCCAGCGCCAATTCCCAGCCCACCGCCTATTACCAGCTCATTGATATCTTCGCGGCTGGTGGGCTGTGGGACCACCGCTTCGATTCCAATACCTTCGCCAACTTCGGCACCTTCCGCGGCGACACGGGAGGCGGGTGTGGCTCGGGGTCGAGCTGCTCCACCAACTCGGCGAACGCGCCCTGGGGTTGGGATGACAAGGATGATGGACCCGTCTTCCCCGGCGAGCTGACGTTCGACCCCGCCCACCTCGTCGGCCAATACTTCAAGACCACCACCGCCTTCTCCCGCGACTTCGACTGCAATCCCTACGCGGTGGAGATCACCCTCAACTCGCTCTACATCGCGTCCAACCAGGACCCGAGCGGGGACCTGTCCGATCCCTACTTCAATCTCTTCTTCAGCGATGGCAAGGGCTCGGACACCCACGACGGCTACGCGGATGGCATCGTCGATGGCGACAGCGGCGCCCAGGTGTCGTGGGTGTGGCAGAACCCTCCCATGAATACGTGGCATAGCCTGGCCGGGAGGATGCCGCGCAACCGCTTCTATACAATCAAGACCCAGGCCCCCACGTTCCGCGTCCGCGTCATGGATTGGGACTCGGACAGCGGGGACGAGTGGCTCATGTCCCCCGAGTCCTATTATTCCGTCACCGCCACGTCGGGCTCGTACACCTATGACTTCGGCCGGAGCCGGCTCTCCGTCACGCTGGTGAACGCTCCCGGACTCTGAGCGGGAGACGGGACGCGGCGGCTCCTTGAGCACCTCCGCACGGGACGGGTAGGGTCCTCGCCATGCCCATCGAATTCACCGTGCGCAAGGAGATCGCCGCGTCACCGGACCGGGTCTTCGCCGTCCTCAAGGACCTGGACTCCGCGAAGCAGTGGATGCCGAGCCTCGTGGGTATCGAGAAGCTCTCCCCGGGCCCGTTCGGGGTGGGAACCCAGTGGCGCGAGACGCGCCGCATGTTCGGCAGCAACGCCAGTGAGGTGTACGAGGTCACCCGTTTCGAGCCCGGCAGGTCGCTCGAGCTGTACGTGGATGGCACGCAGGGCAGCTCCAAACGCGGCCACTTCCGCTACCGCTATCTGCTCGAGCCCTCGGGCGGGAACGCCACCACCCTGTCGCTCACGGCGGAGATCGGCGGCATGGGCTTTCTCCTGGAGCTGCTCGGCCGCTTCATGGTGGGCGGCTTCAAGAAGAACCTCCTCTCCGACCTGGAGGCGATGGCGAAATACATCGAGGGCTCGAAGCGGACCTGAGCCGAGGCCCTTCCTCCGGCGAGCATCCGGGCAGGCGTCTACCGAGCCTCGAGAGGGGGGCGTGATGATGGCTCCGGTGAGCCCGCCTGCCGGGCAGGGGAGGGCGGAGCGGGTGGGGAGCGGATCCCCGGTCCTGAATCCGTTATAAGCCAGCCCGATATGTTCACCGGGCTCATCCAGGACATCGGCGTGGTGGAGCGGGTCATCCCCGGCGGGATGACGGACGTGTGGATTCGCACGGCCCTGGGCGCGAAGGACTTCGCGCTCGGTGAATCCATCGCCGTGGATGGCGCCTGCCTCACCGTGGTGGAGCGCGCCGGGGACTCGTTCCGCGTGCAGGCCGCTCCCGAGACGCTCCGGCGCACCACGTTGGGCGCCGTGGCCCCGGGCTCGCGCGTCAACCTCGAGCGGGCGCTCGCGCTGGGAGACCGGCTGGGCGGCCACCTCGTCAGCGGGCACGTGGACGCCGTCAGCGAGGTGCTCGAGACGCGGCCCGAGGGCGGCTCCTGGGTGATGGTCTTCCGGCTCCCCGGGGAGCTGGCCCCCTTCTTCATCGAGAAGGGCTCGGTGGCCATCGACGGCATCAGCCTCACCGTGAACTCGGTGGGCACGGACCGCTTCAGTGTTCAGCTCATCCCCGAGACCCAGGAGCGCACCACGCTGCGCGCCAAGGCCGTGGGCGAGCGGGTGAACCTGGAGGGGGACATGATTGGCAAGTACGTGGCGCGGCTGGTGTCGCTGCGCCAGGGCCCGGGTGGTGGGCTCTCCGAGGCGGTCATCAAGGCGGCCGGTTTCGGCGGTTGATCGTGAAGGAAACACGCATGGTGCGCGGTAACAGGCAGCACGAGACGAACAGCATCTCGCTGGTGGACAAGGCGCTCGCGGACATCCGCAAGGGGCGCATGGTCATCCTCACGGATGACGAGGACCGCGAGAACGAGGGCGACCTCGTCATGGCGGCGGAGAAGGTGACCCCCGAGGCCATCAACTTCATGGCCACCCACGGGCGCGGGCTCATCTGCCTGTCGCTCACCGAGCAGCGCCTGCGCCGGCTCAACCTGCCGCTGATGGTGCAGGACAACACCTCGTCCTTCCAGACGGCCTTCACCGTCTCCA
>NZ_JBJMQP010000143.1:0-7774 GCF_045802625.1 Hyalangium sp.
GCCCGCCGTGGGCACGTCGTCATTCATGAGCGCGGACGGGGTGCTCGCCAGGAACTCCGGGCCTCTCGGCGATGGGGACTCGAAAGCCAGACACACCAGGGCGAAGAGCACGGCGCCCACCGCAGCGGCGCCCACCAACGCCAGTCTCTGGCGCCAGCGGCGGCGCGGCTCGCGCGGGCCGTCGAAGGCACGGGCCATGCTCCGCAACCCCCAGCGGACATCCCTGAGCAGAAATATCAGCGACTCCGCCGAGTGCGCGCCGGAAACTTTGGCCCTTCGCGAGTCCACCACCTCCAGGGCCACGTAGCTCGGTGCGGCCGAGGAGATGACGTGCACCCGGAAGTCCTTCAGCCGCGCGGGGTCCGCCTCGGCGTCGGGCTTGAGCACCAGGGCGGTGGCGCCGCTCTTCTCGTGCGTGGCCAGGTAGAGCTCCGCCGGGCTGTGAGGCGGCTGCGGCATCTGCTCCTCGAGTTGGTAGGGCCCCAACTGCGTCCGCTCCTCCCAGCTCGCCCCGGGCTTCTTCTTGTCGTCCATGCGTGCTCCTCGCTGGCCTCACCGCCCACCGGAGGCCCGGGACGCTTGTTCGCATGGAGCCGAGCCCTCGCACCAGGAGGTGCCCGGTACAGCAAAGGGGCGCCTACCCTCCAGGTGCCGAGCCAAGGCAATTCGAATGCTCTGAGTTCCCGTGAGCCGCACGCCCGCCCGGAGGGCACACCCGGCGTCCGAGCACGTTCCACGTGCGCCCCACCCCCGAATCGCTATCTAGAGCGCCCATGCCCGCGCCCTGGAGTTCCTTCGACGTCGCCCTCGTCACCGTCAGGTGATTGCCGCCACGGGCTTCGAGCTGCTCTACGCGCGGGTGGACATGGCGCGCGACGAAGAGGGCGGGCTGCGGCTGATGGAGCTGGAAATCACCGAGCCCAACCTCTTCCTGCGCCAGGGCGGTCCGCGCGCGGTGGAGCGGTTGGCCGACGCCCTCGTGCTCGAGGCGCGCGGGCGCTGACCTACGGCGTGGTCGCGCAGCCCGAGGCCATGTTGGCGCAGCTCGAGCTGCAGGTGGCCGCTCCGCCGCACGTCACCTGGCAGCCCGAGGTACAGCTCGTCAGCATGCAGCTCGTGGCGCCGTTGCAGGCGAGCTGACAGTTGCCGCCCGGACAGTCCAGCTTGCAGCTCTCTCCGGTGCAGCTGAGCTGGCAATTGCCGCCCGAGCACTTCTGCTCGCAATCGCCGCTGTCGCAGACACAGGAATTGCCGGTGCTGTCGCAGTCCATGTTCGAGCAGCCGGACAGCACCAGCGCCCCAGCGGCCATCACTCCCAGGATGATGCGGTTCAAGGTCATCGCTCCCTCTTTTCGTTCCAGGTACGGCGCTCCTCCCGGAGCCCGTGAGGGAAGCCTTATGTGCCTTCACCTGGCGTGAATCAATACACACCCGGGGTCTTCTTTCCGCTGAAGCACATCTGCGTCTCACGAGCCCCTGCGCGCGGGGCCGGTGCCAGCATGGCTCGCATCCGTCACAAGCGGCCCTGCACGCTCTATCAGAAGAGACCAAGGAGCCACATGCACCACCGTGTACTTTCCCGCCCAGCCGTCCTGCTCGCCGCCCTCGCCCTGTCCCTCGGTGGGGCCGCCGCCCACGCCCAGACGTACTACCGGATCCAGCTCAAGTCGAACGGTCAGTACCTCGACGCCGACCACTGTGGCTCTCCCGTCACCCTCAACCCCGGCTCCACCTATGCGAACGGCGCCTGTGAGGCCTGGAGGTTCGTCGCCGCGGGGGGTGGCTGGTACAAGATTCAGCTCAAGGCCAACGGTCAGTATCTGGATGCCGCCTACTGTTCCAGCCCCATCGGCCTGAACCCGGGCTCGAGCTACGCGGGCGGAGCCTGCCAGCTCTGGAAGCTGGTCCCGGCCGGAAATGGCTGGTCCCGGTTGCAGCTCAAGATCAACGGCCAGTATCTGGATGCCGACCACTGCACGGCGAAGTTGGGCCTGAACCCCGGCTCGACCTATGCCAATGGGGCTTGCCAGTTGTGGAAACTGGTTCCGATGCCGGTCCGGATCGACTGACAGGCGCGGTGGAGCGGCGGGCCGACGCCCTCGTGCACAAGGCGCGCGGACGCCCGGCTCCGGCGCTACACGAAGGACAGGACGGGCTCGGCGCCCAGCATCCAGGCGCCCACGTCTCCGCGCTACCCTGAAAGTCCCGGAGGACTTGAAGGGGAATATTGCTTTACGTCATATATTATCTACGACGTAAAACCATTCCCCCATGGCCCCGAGCGACCTTCCCCTCCAACACGCCGCGCAGCTGCTCCAGTTCCTCCCGCACCTGACGCGCTGGACGCGGGAGTTGGTGAGCCAGGTCAGCGCCGGCCTGGAGCTGAGCCTGCGCCAGTACGCGGCGCTGCGTGCCCTCCAGGAGGGCGCCCGCTCGGCAACGGACCTCGCGCGGCGATGGCAGGTCACGCCGGCCGTCGTCACCGGGGTCATCGACCGGCTGGAGCGGCGCGGGCTGGTGCGGCGAGCGGCGAATCCGAAAGACCGCCGGCGGCTGGACCTGGCGCTCACCTCGAAGGGCCTGGAGATGAGTCGCTCGGTCGACGACAAGCTGACCCGAGCGCTCGCGGCGCACCTGGCCGTGGCGGCGCCTTCGGATCTCCTCGCGCTGAGCCGCACGCTCGCCGTGCTGGAGCGCGCGCTCGGCCCGCGCGAGCCAGACGCCGTTGCGTCTCCAGCGCGGAACGAACGACCCGGAGCCGGCCTCGACAAGCCAGCCCGGCGGCGGCCCACCCGGCATGTGGATACGGGCGAGCGGCCGCGCCGGCTTTCCCGACGAGTCATTCGATGAATGAAGGAGGACGACATGGCAGCGCGTGACACCAACGCAGCGAAAGAGCAGCTCTCTCCCGAGGCACCGCCCACGGGCCCGACGACCCTCACCCTGGATCCGCATGTGACTCCCGAGGCCTACGCCAGGGTGCGGGAGAAGGACCGCGTCGCCCGGGTGTCCTTCACCTTCGGAGAGGACGCCGGCCCGGCCGGGACGGACTCGGAGTTCCGCGAGTTCCTCGGGCGCGAGCACCTCTTCGTCACCCGGTACGACGACGTGATCGCCGCGCTGCTGGATGAACGCATCTCGTCGGATCCCCGCACCGCGATGACCCCGGAGCAGCAGAAGAAGCTCCCCCAGGTTCCGGAGGAGCTGCGCCCCATCTCCCGGAGCCTGATCACCGCGGATCCGCCGGACCACTCGCGGCTGCGCAAGCTCATCCAGCCGAGCTTCACCCCGCGCGCGATGGAGCCGCTGCGAGCGCGAATCCAGCGAATCGCCGAGGACCTCCTGGACACCGCCGAGCGCGCGGCGGCCGAGCGCGGCGAGTCCCGGCCGGAGCGGCGCATGGACCTCATCGCGGAGTTCGCCTACCCGCTGCCGGTGACGGTCATCTCGGACATGCTCGGCATTCCGCGCGAGGACCGGGAGAGGGTGAGGGCCTGGACGGAGAACCTGCTCGGGGGCAACCGGGGCCGCGGGCTGATGGACGCGGAGAGCCGGGCGAAGTGGCGGGAGTTCACCGACTACCTGCGCAGGCTCTTCGTGGCCAAGCGCAAGCAACCGGCGGACGACATGATCAGCCAGTTGCTGCGCATCGAGGAGGACGGCGACAAGCTGAACGAGGAGGAGACGCTGTCGACGGTCTTCATCCTCTACCTCGCCGGGCACGTGACGACGGTGAACCTGATCGGCAACGGGGTGTACGCGCTGCTGAGCCACCCGGAGCAGCTCGCGAAGCTGAAGGCGAATCCCGGACTGGTGAAGGGCGTGGTCGAGGAGACGCTGCGGTACTGGGGCCCGGTCGAGTTCATCTCGAGGCGAATCGCCAAGGAGGAGCTCGACATGGCCGGGACGCACATTCCCAAGGGCGAGCCCATGATGGTCGGCCTGGCCTCGGCCAACCGGGACCCCGAGCGCTTCCCCCATCCGGACGTCTTCGACATCACCCGGCCGGAGGCGGACAAGCACGTGGCGTTCGGCAAGGGCATCCACATCTGCATCGGCGCGCCCCTGGCGCGGATGGAGGGGCAGATCGCCTTCGAGACGCTGTTCCGGCGCATGCCGGAGCTACGGCTCGCGATCCCCAGCGAGGAGCTGCGCTGGAGCAACTCCTTCCTGCGTGGATTCGCGAAGCTGCCCGTCCTGTTCTGAGTCCTCCGCAATCCTTACTCCCCGACCGACTGGGGCGGCGGCCTGGCGCTGAAGATGGGCACGTAGCACTTGCCCTGGTGCTCGAAGAGATCCTCCGGGCACGGGGCCTTGAGTTCGTGAGGCACCGGAGGCCCGGGACGCTGAAAAGAGAAACCATCACACCTCCGCGAGAGACGGAGGAGCGAGGTGAAGGATGTGACGGCTGTCAGTCCATCCACCGGTGGAGGCTGAAGGAGACCGGGAAAGGCCGGACTTCCGGTGCCTCGCGGCTTCCTGGTAATATGGCGTCCATGCTGAACATGGACGTGGTGGCGCGGCTGGCCGCGTACGCAGCGGGCCTGGAAGAAGACGGCGCGGAGGACTTCGTGCGCGAGGCCCTGGCGCGCACGGAGCGGGACGGCGAGGAGGAGACCGTCGCGTGGCTGGAAGCGTACATCCGGCACATCGACCAGGACCGGGCGGCGCTCTTCGGCCAGCACATCGACGCGCTGCACGAGGCCCAGCGCCAGGCCGCCATCACCGTGCAGACCGCGGTGCGCGGCTGGCTGGCCCGCCGGGAGCTGGAGGCGAAGCGCCAGGACGAGGCCGCCACGAAGCTCCAAGCCCTCTTCCGCGGTCACCTGGCACGCCAGGAGGCCCAGGAGCTCCGG
Organism: Hyalangium sp.; assembly: GCF_045802625.1. Taxonomy (NCBI): domain Bacteria; kingdom Pseudomonadati; phylum Myxococcota; class Myxococcia; order Myxococcales; family Archangiaceae; genus Hyalangium; species Hyalangium sp. The sequence continues at coordinate 4,857 of NZ_JBJMQP010000143.1, forward strand.
AAGCAACACGACGCCGCCACGAAGCTCCAAGCCCTCTTCCGCGGGCATCAGGCGCGCAAGCAGGTCCAGAAGCTCCGGGAGCAGCACGACGCCGCCACGAAGCTCCAAGCGCTCGTGCGGGGCTATCAGCAGCGCAAGGAGTACCTGGAGCTCAGGACGGCCACCGTGCAGTTGCAGGCCCAGTTCCGGATGTGGCAGGCGCGGCGTGAGCTGGAGGAGCTGAAGGCGGAGAAGCAGCGGCGCGAGGAGGCGGCGACCCTCATCCAGTCCGCGATCCGCGGGTGGGCCCAGCGCAAGAAGTACCAGGCCACGCTCGAGTTCTACGAGGACCAGGAAGACGACACACGCCTCGTCAAGAACCCGGCACTGCGGATCAACAGCACCGTGACGCTGGAGGGCCACCGCGTGCTGGCGGTCTACATCGCCGTGGTGAAGGACGAGCTCAAGATGTTCTACCAGGACTCGCACAAGCCCCATGTCCCGCGAGACAAGAACCTGGTGCAGGTGGACACCCACCCCACGAAGGACGGCTGGCTGAACGCCTGGGCGAAGCTCGCCTGGAAGGACCTGTACGCCTCGAAGGACAAGCGGGACAAGCCCGCGAAGGTCTCGGGCGAGAGCTTCCCCTGCATCGGCCAGGTGAAGATCAACGGCGCGAAGCAGCACTTCATCGAGGAGAAGCTCTGGGTCAAGGTCAGTCGCACGGACCGGGCCACACGCTACAACGACCTGGGTGACAGCCTCGCCCTGACGAAGAGCGCGAAGCAACGGGCGCAGGGCATCCGCAAGGTGCTCACCGGCAACCTCACCGGCGTGGCTGACATCGAGATGGAAGCGGCACTGGCCATGCTGGGCGCGGAGACGGCGCGCAATCCCCGCTCCTATGGCGTGGGCCTGATGCTGCTGGACCTGGTGGAGAACGAGGTCAAGTACGGCAACGACAAGTCCTATACCTGGAAACTCATCCTGGGCTCCAACATCCATGGGGGTGAGAGCGAGGCCCAGTACGAGGAGCGGAAGACAGGCTACAAGTGGGACCGCGGCAGCTCGAGCTGGGTGGTCGTCGACGCGGACAAAGCCGACCGCTGGGATCAGTTCAGCAGGACGCTGCAGAACCAGGCGCCGCCCAAGTTCCACAAGTCCCCGGTGAAGGCGCTGTGGGCGGGCAAGTGGCCCATGTCCCCGTCCGCCTCCATGTCCCTGGGCGGCTACGACGTGGCCGTTCCCACCAGCGACAGCGAGCTCAACGCCGTGCAGTACAAGGAGCTCAAGACGCTCCTCAAGTGGTACCGGTTCGTCATGCGCGGCATCGACGTCGCCGCCACCAACACGGGCGAGGCCGAGGCCCAGCTCAAGAAGCTGTTCCGCCTCCGGCTGCTGTCCACCCGGGTGATGGACAACACCTATTTGAAGCGGAACTGGGCGTAGTCCGCCTCAGGGCACGCGGTGCCTGAAGAGGGCTGCACGGTCTCTCCACCGGCCTGGCGCACAGCCCGGGAGGTCCGCGCGCGGTGGAGCGGCTGGCCGACGCCCTCGTGCACAAGGCGCGCGGGCGCTAGTCATTGCGCGGGCCCGCCCGGTGTTGGAGGCCTACTTGCCGCCGAGCACCACCACCAGCTCGTAGCCCGGCTTCCACGTGAGGGGAGCCACCGTGGCCCCCCGGAGCGCCTGGGCGGCCTTCCGGGCGTCGGCCTCGAAACCCTTCGCGGCGAAGACGACGGTGCTCGGGTGGGAATCCTTCGCCTCACCGGTGGAGATGGGCGTCAGCCCGGCCTTTTCGAGCGCGCTCACGGCCAACACGTAGAGGGCGGGAATGGTGCCCTTCACGCCGAGCACCTGCACCCGGGGCCCCTGCGTGGGACCGAACTTGAGCCAATAGTCGCTCCCGCCCCCGTCGGTCGCGCTCTCCAGGTGCACCAGGTACGCCACGCGCCGGCCATCGGGGGACCAGATGAACTCCACCCGCTGGCTCTGGTTGCCGTGCTCGAAGGTGAAGTCCGAGCTGGGCCAGGTCTTCTTGCCCTCCTTCACGCCGAAGCGGAACGTCGAGGGCGGCGGAACCCGGGCCTCCTCGCCACTGTCGCCCGTCCAGGGGCTCACCCCCGTCACGTGGAACTCGCCCTTCTCCCAGCGCCCTTCCTTGTCCTTGCTGGAGACCTGGAGCTGCCGCTTGCCGTCCGGGGATTGCTGGCCGGTCTTCAGGGGCGCGAGCGGGCGCCCCGCCACGAATTGCTTGTATTGCTCGGGGGTGAGCTCCTGGGGCGCGAACAGGTCGTTGCCCAGGTGCGCGTCGAAGACGACGTATTGCTCGAGGGTGTCGCTGCCGATGCCATCGAAGCGCCCGACGATGAAGAACAAGCCGTCCTGCGTGAAGCCGATCGCCCGGGCATCCTGGGCGATCGCGGGCACGGCCATGAAAACGAGGAGGAGAGCGGAGAGGATCCGGGTCATGGGCCGATGCTATCCGCTCCACGGCTCACGCCACGCGAGCCCGCGTTTTCCTACTCCCCGACCGACTGGGGCGGCGGCTTGGCGCTGAAGACGGGCACGTAGCACTCCCCCTTGTGCTCGAAGAGATCCTCCGGGCACGGGGCCTTGAGCTTGTGAGGCAGCCAGCAGCCGCCGACGAGCTCCACCTGCGAGTACTTGGAGCAAGGGGGGCGCTTCTGTCCCTTGAAGGGCTCGCTCGGCAGGGAACGGGCGAGCACGGACTCTCCAGCATCCGGGGTCTCCAGGTCGTTGGAAAAGGAGTACGGCTCCCCAGCGTCTGGAGTCTCCAGGGTGTTGGAGAATGCATCGGGCTCCGCGCCCGCCGTGGGCACGTCGTCATTCATGAGCGCGGACGGGGTGCTCGCCAGGAACTCCGGGCCTCTCGGCGATGGGGACTCGAAAGCCAGACACACCAGGGCGAAGAGCAC
>NZ_JBJMQP010000144.1:0-40039 GCF_045802625.1 Hyalangium sp.
CTGGATGACTCACGCCTGCTGGCTTAAGCGGTCATCGGCAATCGGCCAAACCTAATTTGTCTTGCTTCTGGCTCTATCCACCGCATGCAGCGCCACGCGCGTGGTACGTCTCGATACAAATGAGGGTGCTCCTATCGTCCATATCCCTCGCATGGAACAAGGTGAACCGGCGAAACTGGGGGACGAGGAGTTCACACAGGCCATTGTCAAGCAAGCCCGGGGGATGAATCCCTCAGCCCCCCCCGAGAAAGCTGCCCGGGCACTGCTCTGTGTTACAACTCGGAGTGGCTGGTACAAATACAATCAGCACCAAGGGGGGGCCGCACCCGCAGGCGTACCACGAGGAAGTCTACGAACGGTTGGACCGCGCAACATCGACCTGTCGGACCCTCCAACAGTGCCAGCAGGCGCTCACTGCGGAACTCCAGAGGCTGGCCCGAGAGATCTCCACACAAGGGTCTCGGCTCAACAAGTTGGTGACCCGAACCGAATGAAGTGGGGACACACTTTGGCTATGCGTTACTTCAAGCTGTCCGATGATGTCCATGTCCCCGGACGCTGGGAACTCGGGGCACCCGTCGATGAACAAGGAAGGAAGATCGGGATCTGGCTATTCCGGCGAGGCGAGCCAATCTCCGTGGATGGAGCGATCCGGATTCCTCTGTTCCGGGCTGGGAAGCCGCTGGATTTTTCGGTGGCAGGAGCAGCAGTGCCCATCATTCACGAGAAGGTGGCGGCCGTCTTCCGCCAATTGGTCCCTCATGATGTGCAACTCATCCCGGTAAAGGTCGAATCGCAACTGGAGAGCTACTTCGCGCTCAACGCCCTACGCATGCCGAGATGCATCGACGATGCAGCCTGTGAGGAGGTGCAGTATTGGACCGCCGAGGACGGCCAGCCCGATCTGGTGGGCGAATACCGGGTCGTTGCTGGCCTGCGCATTGATCCAACGAAGGTAGGCGATGCCAGGGTATTCCGTCCGTGGGGCTGGCCGGTAGCCCTCATCGTTTCCGAGGACATCAAGGGCGCCATGGAGGATACGGGCGCTACAGGAACAAAGTTCGCAGATGTAACTGGCTGACGTTAGGCTCCTGCCCCCGCTGGGTGCTCACCGCCCTCAGGCCCGTAGAACACGACCCACACGACCAAGTCGTCCGTGAAGTCCACGGAGCGGTGCACCACTCCGGCGGGCACGAACAGGAAGTCCCCGGGACCGAACCGATCGCTCTGGTCGCCGCACACGAAGGTCCCCTGCCCCGCCGCAACGATGTACAACTCGTCCCGCTTGTGGGGTGACTGAGGATCCCTTCCTCGCGGCGCGTAGACCTCTACCGTGATACTCCCGCGCTCGAACGCGACGGCGAAGCGCTCGCCCTTCGCACCGGGCACTTGTGCGAGCGCATCCTGCAGGCTCACCTTCATGGCATCCCTCCTCACTCTCCCGGGCCAGCGTGGCCATGGCCCCGCAGTCGGCTCACCTTCTCACGGCTCGTTGCAGGCGGTCATGGCCTCGCTGCACGGGCACCGGCTTCGTCATCGACTGCCTTTCATCCGAGACGGTGATGGCTTGGCTGCGGGGCATGAGGTGGGCGGACGGCCACCGCTGGGCAGGAGGACTGGCTGGTAGCAAGTGCCCCTGAACATCTTGCCGTTGAGGAGTTCGCACTCCTCGCTCTCCAAGGCAGTCTCTATCCAGCAGCCTCCATTGAGGGCGACTTCCTTCTTGTGCGGACAACGCCCCTTTGAGTTCGGCTGTGTCTGGCCCGGGATGGGTTCCGGCAGCTTCTCCTCTGCCACCATGTCCGGAGCAACGTTGCCGGGCCAGGATTTCGCGGAGATGGCCGCTGCCGCCTCCCCCAGCCCCGAGGTGCCTGCGTCCTTCTGCTCAGCATGGGGGGCTACTGCCTGCGCGGCGTCGCGCTCGCCACATGAACTGCTCGGAGTGATCCACCAAGCCCATGCGGCCAGCGCGAGCATCACCGCGGCCAGTGAGAGCCGAGGCAGCCAGGAAGGCTCAGAGGCTTCGGAACGGACTCGCTCGAGAGTGTCCGGGGCGGCGGAGGACTCCTTGAAGGAGGAGGCATGTGCCTTGCCCGGTGCGCTGCGCTCGGCGGCGGACTCCGCGGCCTGCTCCAGTGCTTCGGCCAGCCGCGCCGCAGTGCCTCGTTCCTCGGGCTGTACCGAGAGCAGACGCAGGATGAGCTCTCGCAGCGGTGGGTCCACTCGTGCCAGCGCGGCCGGCGCCACCACACACCCCACTCTCCAGGTGCCGCTCTCGTCCCGGCGGGGCTCTCCCTGCTTCGGGTACTCTCCCGTCAGCAGCTGACAGGCTGTGACTCCCAGCGCATACAGATCATCCGCAGGCCCCGCCTCGTAGCGCTCCAGGCTGTCCGGGCTACATTGCTGCTCGAAGAGCCAGGCCTCCGGAGCGCGGTAGACCGGCGTGCCAGGATGCAGCCCCGGTGGCGTGAGCGTGGCGGCCCCCGGGTAGTTCCCCGAGCCAAAATCCATGAGCATGGCGCGGCCATCCGAGCGCCGCACCAGCACGTTGTCCCCCTTCACATCTCGGTGGACGCCGCCAAGGGCGTGCAGCGCCTGCAGTGCCCTCGCCAGCTGTGCCAGCAGTTCCAGCACCTGCCGTGCAGAAGGCCGGGCCTGCAGCGCCCAATGGTAGAGCGGCTCTCCCTGCACCCACTCCATGGCGATGTACGGATAGACGATGCCTGCTTCGGTCCTCCACTCTCCCGAGCCCTCCAAGCGCGGAATGCTCGGGTGGTGCAGGCGCGACAGCAACTCCACCTCTCGCGCGAAGCGCGGATCCCCGGGGTGTACCGCGAACTTAAGGGCCACATGACGCGCGGGCTCCGAGCCCACCAACACGGCTTGGTACACCGCGCCGTACACGCCCCGCCCGGCCCCGCCCACCACGCGCCAGTTCCCCACCTGGGTGCCGGGAGGCAGCCAGTCCGGAGGCGGCGGCGGTGGGGGGGCATGGGCCATGCGAGTCCGGGCAGCCTACCCCAGGAGTAGCCTCGCGTCATTCGCCCTCGCGGCTCCATCTCACACTGCTGTGCGTGTCTCGACGCCGACGCCTGGTGGCAGGCGCTCGATGAGATCAGGAACCGGTCCCCACCGTCGGCGGCTGCTCCGCGGCCCTCCGCCGCCTCGATAGCAGCGCCTGGGCCAGCAGCAGCACCACGCCGGACACCAGCGCCGTGGGGCCGAACCAGTCGCCCCACATCAGCATCAACGTGCGAAGGTGCTCGGTGGGCGGGATCGTCATCCGCACTCCCGCGCGCTGGCCGGTCTGCACCTCCTGGACGATCTCCCCCGTTGGGCTGATGTAGGCCGAGATGCCGGAGTTCGTCGCCCGCACCAGCGGCAGTCGCGTCTCGATGCTCCGGAACGCCACCAGCGTCAGGTGCAGCCTGGGCCCCGCCGACGTCCCGAACCACGAGTCGTTCGACAGCGTCACGATGAGCTCCGCCCCCTGACGCACTGCCTGGGCCACGTAGCCGGGGAAGATGGCCTCGTAGCAGATGAGCGGCGCCACCTTCAGCACTCGCCCGCCTCGCAGGGGGAAGTCCACCAGGCGCGGCCCCGGCCCCCGCTTCCACGTCCCCATCCACGGCAGCAGGCCACGCACCGTGGGCGTGTCCATGAACTCGGGCACCCACTCCGTCAGCGGGAACAGCAGCGTCTTGCGGTAGACCCCGAGCCCCAGCCGCTTCTCCCCAGGATCGCCCACCGGCCCCAGGAACATCGCCGCGTTGAACTCGTGCCCCTGATCCCGATCGTACGCTCCGAAGATCAGCGGCATCTGGCGCTCGCCGACGAACTGGGAGAGATCCTGATCGAACTCGGCGCCCTCCTCGCTCTTCGGCGAGCCGAACGTCGTCGGGTACACCGTCTCCGGCCACACGAGCAGGTCCGGCTTCGAGTCCTTCATCAGCTCATCGGACAGCTTGTAGTGCGTGTCCAGGATCATCCGGAGGGCGTCGTACGTCCCCATGTCCGCCGCGAGCTGGCCGTACTTCGTGATGTTCGCCTGCACCACGCCCACCGAGAGCCCCTGCCCTGTCCCCACGCTCTGGCTCACCTGCCGGTACCGGAGCGCCCCATACCCGGTGAGCACCGTGAGCAGGCTCACGAGCACCGCCACGGGCACTCTCAGGGCTTTGCCCCCGGGCCACTTCCAACCTCGCGCGGCGAATGCCTTCACCGCCGCCAGCACGCACTCGTTGGCGAGGATGAGGACCACCGTGAGGCCGTGGGCCCCCGCGATATCCGCTCCCTGGCGCAGCCAGACCGAGCTGTAGAGGCCGTGGCCCAGCGTGTCCGCGAACATCTTGGGCCACGCCCACTCGGTGCCCACGTACACCAGCGCGCCCGTCAGCCCCACGCGCAGGAACGCGCTCGGGGGAGCTACCCGTCGCGCCAGGTGCCGCGCCAACGCAGCGGTCAGGAACTGCGGCTGCAACACGGGTCCAAACAGCAGCAGCACGAGCCAGTACATCCAGATGGCCGAGGACTGGGCGTAGGCCCCCAGCGCGTCCGCGAACCACCCGCAGATCGCTCCCGTGAAGGCGACGCTGAGCAGCCACCCCGCCACCAGCGCCTGCCGCCACGTCCGAGCCCGCTCCAGCGCCGCCAGCCAGGGCACCAGCGCCACCCAGCCGGCCCAGCCCCAGGCCACTTCCATCCGGCCGAACAGCCATAGCAGCAACGAGGTCGCCACGGCCCCGAGGAGCAGCTCCCCGAACCGCCGCCCCACGGACAGCTCCGCGCTCATGGCTTCGGCTCCGCCTCGGTGGGGTGCTCGGGGTTCAGCATCCGGATGGGCAGCCCCGGCGGCGCCAGCTCCGGTGGGACGATGCCGTTCTCCGTCACCTTCATGGGCTGGCCGTTCGCGTCCAGCGGCGGGTGGTCCGGGCTGAACATCAGGATCGCCGGTAGCCGCTCGCCGTCATCCGTGGCCTGATAGTGGCGCACGTAGCCGGGTGGCAGCTCGAAGTCCTCCGGCACGATGATTCCCTTCTTGATCGGATCCGTCCCCGGCGCCGGGAACAGCATCATCCCCGTGGGCGCCTCGCCCGGCTTGGGCATCTCGTAGACACCCTCGGGGATCTGCGCGAGCACCTCGTCCGGCACGGCCGCCACCTGCTGCTGCAGGTGCTTGGGCAGGGCCTTCGTGGCGGGCCTCGGAGGCACGGGGTGCGAGGGAGGCGGCGGCTTCTCCACGGGCGAGGGCTCGGTGCGCGAGACCACCGGCAGGCTCTCCACCTCGGGCTTGTCGAAGACGAGCCACGCGCTCAGCGCCAGCGCCGCGCACGTGAGGACAATCCCGATCCCGAGCACCCACGCGACGCCGCCCGCACGTCTTTGCTCGACCCGGACGACCCCATCGCTGTCGACGTGCCGCTGTGGGGCCGGTGGCTGCGCCGGCATGCTCGCTCAGGACCTCCAGGCTCCGTATAGTACCGGCCCCACCCACCGAGGCCAACCGACCCTTCAGGAAGCCTCGGCCTCCTGCCTCCCACGAGCCCCATGCACGCCGCAGCCGAGCCCGTCCCGCCCCCCTCCCCTGGCGCTGACGCCGCTGCCCGCTTCCCGGTCCACGCCTGGCGGCCGTCCTTGAGGCTCCTCGCCACGGCGGCCCAGCTCCTCAGCGCGGCGAACCTGCTCTACCTGGTGGACCGCTTCCTGTTCGACCCACCTATGGGCCTGGAGCCCCTGGCCCCGCTCAAGCCCGTGCTCTGGCTGGCGCTGCTGATGGGGGCGCTCTTGCTGCTGCCCCGGGCGCTCGTGGGGCTGCTCCGGCGCTTCACCTCGGCCACGCTCCTCGTGGAGCCTGGGCGGCTCGTGCTCCAGCTTCGCGGCGTGCGCTTCGAGATCCCCACCGAGTCCATCACGGGCCTCGAGCCCTGGAAGCTCCCGCTCCCCGGCTCCGGCCTCGCGCTGCGGATGAAGTCCGGGCGCCGCTTCGAGTACCACCTCCAGGTGGCGGACCCCACCGCGCTGCTGAACGCCCTGACTCCTCAGTTGCCCTTGGCGGCCCCAGTGACGGGACACGCAGGCTCGCGGTTCGGACAGGCCCGGCACGACTGGCGGCGGCGGTTCTGGGACAAGCCGGCCTTCAAGTTTGGCCTCTTCCCGCTGCTGCCCACCGCCATCATGTTCCGCGCGCACCAGTACATCACCTTCGGCGGGCCCTTCGGCGAGTACCAGGTGAGCGGGCTCGCGGCGTATCTGAAGACATTCGCGGGCTTCTGGCACACCTTCGCCATCGGCCTGGTGATGTTCGCCGGCGTGTGGCGGCTCGCCGCAGAGCTGCTGGCCTTCGCGCTGACGTGGGTGCTGCCCTCGCGAGCGCACGGCATCCGTCGAGCCGCGGAGTGGCTGTGCCGGCTCGTGTACTACGTGGGCGCTCCCGCGATCATGGCGCAGCCCTTCCTCGGCTGAGCCCGCAAAGACAAGGGGCGCGCCCCGCTCCAAGCCGGAGCCGAGACGCGCCCGAACTTCCACCGCGCTCGAGGCGCGTGAGCCGGCTACGGAGCCGCCGGGTTGTAGGTCGAGATCGACCAGCCCGAGCGCTCGTGGCCCGACTTGTTCCACTGGGGGTTCTTGCCCCCGACAATCTGCGAGTCGGCGAAGTCCGACGCCCCCGAGCCCGAGCCCGAGCCCGTGAAGACGTTCAGGCCGATGGTGGAGGACAGGTAATAGGTCGGGTGCGTGTTGTCCGACTGGATGTAGTCGTAGCTGGTGCTCGCGTTGGTGAAGTGCGTGTTCGCGTCGCGGAGGGTGTTGCGCAGCGAGACGATGCGGTTGACGTACGAGGCCTCGCTCTCGCCGGGCACGTAGCGCAGCCCATCCACGTCGATCTGGCCATCCCCGTTGGAGTCGTAGTCCGAGCCCATCATCTCGGCGAAGGCGTCCGCGCACTGGAAGCCATACTGCGCCGCCAGCGAGCAGGCCTTCCAGTTGCTCTTGGCCAGCAGCGGCAGGAACTTGTCCTGCTTGATGATCTGCCGCCCGGTGGCCGAGTCGATACAGCTCGTCAGCGAGTAGTCCGCATCGAAGCCCGGGTAGTAGATGTTCATGATGACCTTGGCCTTGGCCGAGGTCGCGTACGTGTTGATGGCCTGCATGGCCTTCTCCATGTACGTGGCGCACGCGGTGTACGCGTTGTCCAACCCGCTGTAGTCACACGTGCCGCTCTGGTCCGCGAGCGCGCTGCGCGCCTGCAGATAGTCATTGCCGCACATCTCGAACATCACCACGCGCGTCTTGGCGTCCTGCATGTACGACTTATCGCCGATGATCTTGTTGTTGTAGATGTCGTCGGCCTTGGCGCCGGACTTGGTGCGGCGGACCACCTCGACGTTGGCGCCCCACTTCTGCGACAGGTACTCGCCGCTGGTGTAGGGCTGGGCGCGACGGCCCACGCTGAACAGGCCACCGTTGTAGCCGGCGAAGATCGAGTCACCGTAGGCCACCACGCGATAGGTGCTGGTGGCACCGCTGCGAGTGACGGTCCACGAGGTGTTCTGGGTGATGGTGCTGGCGAACGCCGAGCCGCTCACCACGGTGGCCGCGAGCGCGCAAGCCGCGGTGGCACCGCGCAGGTTGAGACGAAGGGACATGGGCTGCCTCCTGAGGCTCCCGAGGGGGGTTGGGAGGCACGCACCGTAACGGCGAACTTCACTGAGATTCCAGGGAAATTTCGAAAAACCGTCCTCTCCGTGAAACCGTTTGGGTGCGCCTCCGCGTCCCACAGCGAAGGCGTCACCCCTTCAGCGGACTACGGAGCGGCCGGGTTGTAGGTCGAGATCGACCAGCCGGACTTCTCGTGGCCCCACTTGTTCCACTCGGTGTTCTTGCCGCCGACGATCTGCGCATCGGTGAAGTCCGCGGCGCCCGAGCCCGTGCCCGTGCTGATCGTGGACTTGTAGTAGGTCGGGTGCGTGTCGTCCGACTGGATGTAGTCGTAGCTGGTGGTCGCGTTGGCGTAGTGCGCGTTCGCGTCGCGCAGGGTCGACTGCAGCGAGAGGATGCGGCTGACGTAGGCGGCCTCGGTCTCACCGGCCTTGTAGCGCACGGCGTCCACGTCGATCTGGCCGTCGCCGTTGGAGTCGTAGTCGCTGGCCATCATCTCGGCGAAGGCGTCCGCGCACTGGAAGCCGTACTGCGCCGCCAGGTTGCACGCGCGCCAGTTGCTCTTGAGCAGGTACGGCAGGAACTTGACGCGCCGGTTCACGGGCGCCCCGGTCGTCGGATCCGAGCAGCTGGTCTGCACGTTGTCCGCGTCGTAGCCCGGGTAGTAGACGTTCATGATGATCTTGGACTTGGCCGTCGTCGCGTACGTGTTGATGGCCTGCATGGCCTTCTCCATGTACGAGGTGCAGTTGGCCAGCGCCGTGTCCAGGCCGGCATAGCTGCAGGTGCCCGTCTGGCCCTTGAAGTCGCTGCGCGCCTGCAGGTAGTCGTTGCCGCACATCTCGAACATGACGACGCGCGTCTTGGCGTCCTGCATGTACGACTTATCGGTGATGATCTTGTTGTTGTAGATGTCGTCGGCCTTGGCGCCGGACTTGGTGCGGCGGACCACCTCGATGTTGGCGTTCCACTTCACGCCCAGGTACTCGCCGCTGGCGAGGGGCTCGGCGCGCTTGGCCACGCTGAACAGGCTGCCGTTGTAGCCGGCGAAGATCGAGTCACCGTAGGCCACCACGCGGTAGGTGCTCGTGGCGCCGGTGCGGGTGACGGTCCACGAAGTGTTCTGGTTGATCGTGCTGGCAAACGCGGAGCCGCTGACCACGGTGGCCGCGACAGCACACGCGGCAGTGGCTCCACGCAGAGTGAGACGAAGGGACATGAACTGCCTCCTGGGGCTCCCGGGGGATTGGGAGGCGGCCAGGGTAGCGAGGACCCACCGTTCATTTCCAGGGAAAACGGAACAAACACCTATAAACTGTAACTAACGCATTGCACAAACAGGCAGTTCAATCCGTGACACTCACCCCAGCAGTCCCTCCAGGGCCAGGACCCGCTGTGTCTTGACGTTGAGCACCTTGCCGGTGCGCTCCAGCACGCCCTCTCCGACGATGAAGAGGGCGCCGTGGATGTCACGGCGGCAGCGCTCGTAGACGTCCGGGGGCACCACCAGGTTGGCGATGCCCGTCTCGTCCTCGAGCGAGATGAAGCACATGCCCTTGGCCGTGGGAGGCCGCTGCCGGGTAATCAGCATGCCGCCCACCGCCACGCGCCGCCCCGAGGCCACGCGCTTGAGGCCCTCGGCGGACACCGCGCCCAGCTTGCGCAGCGCGGGCCGCAGCAGCTCCAGCGGGTGCTTCTCCAGCGACAGGCCCACCGTCTCGAAGTCCGCCTCCACGCGCTCGGCCACGCTCATGGGCGGCAGCTCCACCTGCGTGCCGTCCATGGGCAGCCCGAAGAACAGATCATCCTCGTCCAGCGGCCCCAGCGCCTGGATCTCCCACAGCGCCTGGCGCCGCGAGCCGCACAGCGAGGCCAGCGCTCCGGCCAGCGCCAGCCGCGTCAGCTCGTGCCGGGGGATGCGGGCCCGCCGCGCCAGCTCGCCCACGCTCGCGTAGCCCTGCCCTCGCGCCTCCGCCACGCGCCGCCCGGCCGCCTCGCCCAGCCCGCGCACCATGCGCAGCCCGAGCCGCAGCACCCCGCCCTCCTCCAGCGTGCAGTCCCAGTCCGAGCAGCGCGCGTCCACCGGCCGCACCTCCACGCCGTGGCGCTTCGCGTCCGCCACCAGCGTGTGCGGCGCGTAGAAGCCCATGGGCTGCGAGTTGAGCAGCGCCGCGCAGAACGCCTGCGGGTAGTGGCACTTGAGCCACGAGGACGCGTAGGCGATCAGCGCGAAGGACGCCGAGTGGGACTCGGGGAAGCCGTAGTGAGCGAAGCCGCGGAACTGCTCGAACAGCTCCGCCATGTACTCCTGCGAGTAGCCCCGCTTCACGCCGCCCTCCACGAAGCGGATGCGGTAGGGCTCCAGGAGCTGCTCGGCGCGCTTGTGCCCCAGCGCTCGCCGCAGGCCGTCCGCCTCGCCCGCGGTGAAGCCTCCGGCCACCATGGCCAGCTTCATGGCCTGCTCCTGGAAGAGCGGCACGCCCAGCGTCTTCTCGAGGATGGCTCGCACCTCGGGCGTCGGGTACGTGGGCACCTCCTTGCCGTCTCGCCGCCGCAGGTACGGGTGCACCATGTTGCCCACGATGGGGCCGGGGCGGATGAGGGCGATCTCGATCACCAGATCGTAGAAGGTGCGCGGCTTGAGCCTCGGCAGCATGCTCATCTGCGCCCGGCTCTCGATCTGGAACACGCCCACCGAGTCCGCCTCGCACAGCATGTCGTAGACCTTCGGATCCTCCGGCGGGATCGTGGCCAGCGACAGCTCCCGGCCGAAGTGCTGGCGGATGAGCTGGAAGCACTTGGCCACCGCGGTGAGCATGCCCAGGGCCAGCAGATCCACCTTGAGCACGCCCAGCGCGTTGATGTCGTCCTTCTCCCATTGGATGACGGTGCGGCCCTTCATCGCCGCGTTCTCCACGGGGATCAGCTCCACCAGCGGCTCGCGGGTGATGACGAAGCCGCCCACGTGGATGGAGAGGTGGCGCGGGAAGCCCTCGATGTCCTGCGCCAGCGTGAGCGTCTGCCTCACCCGGCTGTCGAAGGCGGACAGCCCCGCCTCGGCCAGCACCTCGGGGGTGACGTCGAAGCCGTACGCCGCCGACACCTTCGAGAGCCTGTCCACCTGATCCAGCGACAGCCCGAGCGCCTTGCCCACCTCGCGCAGGGCCAGCCGGCCCCGGTAGCAGATCACCTCGCAGACCATGCCGGCGCGGTGGCGGCCGTGCTTCTCGTAGACGTACTGGAGCACCTCCTCGCGGCGCTCGTGCTCGAAGTCCACGTCGATGTCGGGCGGCTCCTTGCGCTCCATGCTCAGGAAGCGCTCGAAGAGCAGCCCCATGCGCACCGGATCGATGGCCGTGATCTGCAGCGCATAGCAGACCGCCGAGTTCGCCGCGCTGCCTCGCCCCTGGCACAGGATCCCTCGCGAGCGCGCGAAGTGGACGATGTCCCAGAGCGCCAGGAAGTAGCCGGGGAAGTCCAGCGCCTCGATGAGGTTCATCTCGTGCGCGATCTGCTTGTGGACCTCGGGCGGCACGCCGCTCGGGTAGCGCACCGCGAGCCCCTCGTCGGTGAGCACGCGCAGGTGCTGCATCGCCGTGCGGCCGGGCGGCAAGTCCTCCTCGGAGAAGTGGTAGCGCAGATCATCCAGCGTGGCGTGGCAGCGGCCGGCGATCTCCAGCGAGCGCTCCAGCAGCTCCGGGCGATCCCGGAACAGCCGCGCCATCTCCGCGGGAGCCTTCAAGGTGCGCTCGGCGTTGGGCTGCAGCCGCGTGCCCGCCTTGTCCACCGTCGTCTTGTGGCGGATGGACGTCAGCACATCCTGGAGCGGCTGGCGGCGCCGGTGGTGCGTGTGCACGTCGTTGTGCGCGCACAGGGGCACTCCGAGCGAGCGCGCCAGCGCATCCGCCTGGGCCTCGCGGGCCTTGTCCCCCGCGGACAGCGTGCGGCACAGCCCCACGAAGAAGCGCTCGGGGAAGGCCTCGGCCAGAGGTGCCACCTGCTCGGCGGGAGCCGGGTTCGGCAGCAGCGCGATCAGCCCCTCGGAGCGCTCGGCCAGCTCGCGCCACGGCAGCCCCGCCTCTCCCTTGGGGTGGCTCATCCGGCTGGCCGACACCAGCCGGCACATGTTCGCGTACCCGGCCGAGTCCATGGCGTAGATCACCACCGGAGGCCCATCGGTCAGCGTCAGCTCGGTGCCGAGGATCAACTTGAGGCCGTGCTCCTTGGCGGCCAGGTGCGCCTTCACCACGCCGTAGAGCCCATCCGCATCCGTCAGAGCGAGCGCCTGCATGCCCAGCCGCGCAGCCGTGGCCACCAGCTCCTCGGGATGCGAGGCGCCCCGGAGAAACGAGAAGTTGGAGCGGCAGACCAGCTCGGCGTACACGGACATGAGGATACTGGACGGCTGTTCAGGCGAAACCCAGAATCAGTGAGAAGTGTCGGATCCCTTGGCAATCCGGGCACTTCAGCGCAACCCCACCGGGTTTGACAGGATAGCGGACCGACTGCCAAACAGGAGCCCCATGGACCTGACTCCTACCGCCTGGCAGCTGTGGATCATCGCGGCGCTCGTGTTCGGCGCCTTGGAGATCAAGCTCTCTGGCTTCGTGACGCTCTGGTTCGCCGTGGGAGCCGCGGCCGCGGCGCTCGCGGGAGCCATCGGGCTGGGCCTCAACGGGCAGCTCCTGCTCTTCACGCTGGTGTCGGTGGCGCTGTTCGTGTCCTCCCGGACGATCTTCAAGAAGGGGTTCATGCGCTCGGCCAGCCCCCTGAAGACGGGCGTGGAGGCCATGCTCGGCCAGGAGGCCGTGGTCACCGAGGCGATCACGGACCCGCATGGAGGTACCGTGCGGATCAACGGAGAGCTGTGGACAGCGCGCACGCTGGCGGGCCCGGTGGCCGAGGGCGAGCGCGTCACTGTCGAGCAGATCGATGGACTGAAGCTGTGGGTGCGGCGCCCCTCTGCGTCGCTCGAGACTTCGTCTCATAAGAAGAAAGAGAGAACGAGATGACCTTCATGACGGTGTTGCTCATCATCCTTGCGCTGGTGGCGGGGTTCTCCCTGATCACCGGCATCCGCATCGTCCCGCAGGCCAAGGTCATGGTGGTGGAGCGGCTGGGCAAGTTCCACCACGTGGCGCACAGCGGCCTGAACGTGCTGATCCCCTTCCTGGACAGCCCCCGGGCCTTCGAGATGCGCACCGGCAACCGCTTCTCGCGCAGCACCATGGTGGACCTGCGCGAGCAGGTCATGGGCTTCGAGACCGTGCAGGTCATCACCCATGACAACGTGAACATGGAGGTGGGCTCGGTCATCTACTACCAGGTCGTCGATCCGGCCAAGGCGCTCTACCAGGTGGAGAACCTGGCGCTGGCCATCGAGCAGCTGACGATGACGAACCTGCGCAACATCATGGGCGGGCTGACGTTGGATCAGACGCTGACCAGCCGCGAGACGGTGAACACCAAGCTGCGCATGGTGCTGGATGACGCCACGGAGAAGTGGGGCGTGAAGGTGACGCGCGTGGAGCTGCGCGAGATCGAGCCGCCCCAGGCCATCAAGGAGGCCATGGCCAAGCAGATGACGGCCGAGCGCGAGCGCCGCGCCGAGGTGACCAAGGCCGAGGGCGACAAGTCCGCGGCCATCCTCCAGGCCGAGGGCGAGAAGATCTCGCGGATCCTGCGCGCCGAGGCCGAGCGCGACGCGGAGGTGGCTCGCGCCGAGGGCCACAAGCGCGCGGTGGTGCTGGACGCCGAGGCGAAGGCCGAGGCCACGCGGCTGGTGTTCGAGGCGGTGCACTCGGGCCGGGCCACGCCGGAGGTGCTGGCGCTGCGCTACCTGGAGACGCTGCAGGAGCTGGGCAAGGGCAGCAACAAGGTCTTCATCCCCTACGAGGCCAGCGCGGCGCTGGGCAGCATGGGCATGCTGAAGGAGCTGTTCAGCAAGGAGGGCGACTCGGCCTCCGCCCCGGCCGGCAAGTCCGCGGCGGCCGTGAGCGCTCAGGCCATCGCGCGCAACGTGGGGCAGCCGTCCCCGGTGCCCGTGCGCCGCGGCGCGCCGACGCTCCCGCAGCAGGATGAGTAGCCTCCACGCCCTACGGTAAGTGCGCGCAACCTGAAGGGCTCGGATGAAAATGCGAGCCCATGGAACCCGATAGGCTCAGCGGTGTCTGAGCAGCCGAACATTGATGTTGGGAGGGACTCCATGAAGGAAGCATTCATCGCGGGCGGATTTGGCATGTACCCCACGCTGCTGGCGGGACTGGCGCTGCTGATCGCCAGCATCCAGTACGCCCGCCGCCCCGAGCGGCGCTATGTGCCGCTGTTGCTGTCGCTCGGGATCTTCACGCTGCTCGCCGGGAGCCTCGGCTTCATTACAGGGGTGATGACGTGCCTGAGGTACTGGGGCCCCGAGGGCAGCCATGATCCCATGGTCATTGCCCTCGGCATCGAGGAGTCTCTGAACAATGTGGTGCTCGCGCTGCTGCTGAGCGTGATCAGCACGCTGTTCGCCTCGGTGGGCGCCTGGAGGCTGTCGCGCCAGCTCCAGCCAGCCACCGCGCAGTAGCCACGAGCGGAATCGTCGGTGAGCGTCAGGGGTTGCACGCGAGACGGCAGGCGCCTATATCTTGCCCGTCTCCACCCTGCGCGAGGTCTGTGACTCCAGTGAAGCTGAACGCCTGAAATCCGCGGCCCAGAGCCTTCCCTTCGTCGAGCCCTGCTCGACACCGGATTCAGGAGTTCCTTCATGTCATCCCTTCGCGCGCACGGCGTGTGCTTCGCCTTCTCGGACGCTGTTCCCCTGCTCACCGACGTGGAGTTCCACCTCTCGCCCGGCTGGACGGGGCTCGTCGGTGCCAACGGCGCCGGCAAGTCCACCCTGCTGAGGCTGCTCTCGGGAGAGTTGCAGCCCACGGAGGGCCACTTCCAGCACGAGCCTCGCGCTCCACTCCTCCGCCTCTGTCCGCAGAGCGTCGAGGCGCTGAGCCCCGAGATCAGCGCCTTCGCGGAGGCGTGGGACGCGGTGTCCCGGCGGGTGCTCGGCCAGCTCGGGCTGGATCCCGGAGCGCTGGAGCGCTGGCCCACGCTGTCTCCAGGTGAGCGCAAGCGGTGGCAGATCGGCGCGGCGCTCGCCAGCGAGCCGACCGTGCTGCTGCTCGACGAGCCCACCAACCACCTGGACGCCGAGGCGCGTGGGTGGCTCATCTCCGCGCTGCGCCGGTTCCGAGGCATCGGCGTCGTCGTGTCCCACGATCGGATGGTGCTGGAGGAGCTGACCACCGCGACGCTGAGAGTCCACGCGGGCGAGGCCCGGCTGTGGCCCGGCGCGTACTCCGCGGCGCAGCAGTGCTGGGAGGCCGAGCGCGAGGGACAGCTCGCCGCCCGGCAGCAGGCCCAGGAGCACCACCGGCGCCTGCAGCGGCAGCTCGACCAGACACGGCGGGAGCAACAGGCCGCCTCGGCCATGACCAGCACGGGCCGGCGCATGAGGAACAAGTACGACAGCGATGCGCGAGGGCTGGGGGCCACCACCCTCGCGAGCTGGGCGGAGGCTCGGCTCGGGCATCAGGTGGGCGTGCTGCGGCGCGAGACGGAGCGCGCGGCCGAGGCCATTGGCGAGTTCCAGGTGGACAAGACGGTGGGGCGCTCGGTGTTCGTGGACTACGTGCGCTCGCCCAACCCGTGGCTGTTCACCCTGGAGAAGGTGGCGCCGCGCGCCGGAGACGTGGAGCTGATGGAGCCGGTGACGCTCTCGGTGGGACGCGAGAGCCGCATCCGGATCGAGGGACCCAACGGGGCCGGGAAGACGACGCTCCTGCGCGCCCTGCTCGCCCATTCGCGGGTGCCATTGGATCGGGTGTTGTACCTGCCGCAGGACGTGGGGGTGGAGGAGACCACGGCGGCGCTCAAGCAGGTCCGAGCGCTGCCGCCCGAGCAACGCGGGCGCGTGCTGTCCCTGGTGGCCGCGTTGGGGGTGGATCCGGAGCGGCTGATGGCCTCGGAGCAACCCTCTCCCGGCGAGACGCGCAAGCTGCTGATCGCCCAGGGCCTGGGGCAGCACGCGTGGGCGCTGGTGCTGGACGAGCCCACCAACCACCTGGATCTGCCCTCCATCGAGCGCCTGGAGGCGACCCTGCGAGACTACCCGGGGGCGTTGCTGCTGGTGACCCACGACACGCACTTCGCGCGCCGGTGCACCACGGAGCGGTGGCTCGTGTCGGGAGGGGCTCTCCAGGTGTCAGCGGACTAGGTCGCCATCCCCGCCTGACGTAGGCTGAGCTCCCGCCAGGAGGCAGGTACAGCAATGACGGAAGCTGATCTTTTGAAGGAGGCCGAGCGCCTCCAAGCGCTGCTGGCAGCCCACGCCGCCGGGCACGATCGCGACACCACCTTCCCCGACGAGGGGCGGGAGGCCATGATCCGCTCCCCCCTGAACACCCTGATGCTGGACGGCGCCTCGTGGTTGACGTTCGGGCGGGTGGTCAGCCTGTTGGCCCAGGCCGACGCTTCCTTCGCCACCGTCTGGCTGATGCACCAGGGCGCGGCCGAGACCCTGAGCTCGCTGGTAGATCCGGCACAGCGCTCCACCCTCGAGGCTGACTTCCGGCGCGGCGCCTGGTTCGGCAACGCCCTGGGCGAGCCGACCAGTGGCAACCAGTTCCTCATGCCGCACCAGCAGGCCCGCCGCGCCCAGGGAGGTTGGCGCCTCACCGGAGCCAAGCGCTTCGTCTCCGGCGGCGAGCACGCGAAGTACCTCCTCACCAGCGCGCTCTGTGACGGGCAGCCCCGGTTCTTCCTCATCGACAAGGATGACTCCATCCGGGTGGAGGAGATCTGGGATCCCATGGGCATGCGGGCCACGCGCAGCCAGCTGCTGCACTTGCAGGACACGCTCCTACCGGAGTCCCGGAGCCTGAAAATAGATCCCACCCGGCCCAGCGCCATCCCCGCGGGGCTGGCGTGGATCTCGATCGGGATCGCCGAGGCGGCCATGGGCTTCTCCATCAGCTACGCCAAGGAGCGCCGGCTGCCCCCGGAGAACAAGCCGCTCGCGGAGCTGCAGTGGATCCAGTTCGCCGTGGCGGACATGAGCATTCGCCTGGAAGCGGCTCGAGCGCTGGCCATGCGCGCCGCCACCGCCGCGGATCAGCGCGCCCCGGACTTCTTCCCGCTGCAGATGCAGGCCAAGGTGGTGGCCAATGAGGCGGCCGTGTCCATCACCACGGCGGCCCTGGAGCTCGCCGGAGGCTCGGGCTACCTGCGCAGCCGCCCCGTCGAGCGCTATCTCCGCGACGCCATGAGCGGGCCGGTGATGGCCTGGTCTGCCCCCGTCATCCGCGACTTCTTGGGCAAGGCCCTCTTGGGGCTCATGGGGCCTCCGCCGGGCTGAACCTCAGGCCGCTCGCCAGTCGCTCGCGTCCATCCCCGGGAACTCCACCTGGCAGTTGCCCTGGGGAATCCCGTCCAGCCGGATCCGGCCCTTGTCGTCCGACACGCTCTCTTTCACCGTGCCATCCGCCAGCTTGATCCGCACCCGCCGCCCCGCCACCGGCTCGCCGTCCTCGTCCTCGAGGACGATCCCCACCCAGCTCGTGGGCTCGGACTCATCCTCCCAGTCCGAATCCTCGGCCTCTTCCCGCTCCGCGGGGATGAACACGGGCCGGGACACCTTGAGCAGCGCCAGGCGATCGCTCTCGAACGCCGCCTCTAGCTCCGTCCACACGTGCTCCAGGAACGAGCGCCGCTCGAGGCTGGACAGCCCCGAGCGCATCCGCCCTCCCAGCGCCTCGTAGACGTCCAGCAGCGTCCGCTCCGCCGAGAGGTCTCCCCTCCAGCCTTGCAGGCGCCAGAGGACGGCGTCCGCGGGGATCCGGTGCTCCTCCTCCTCGGAGTGAACCTCGAGGCCGCGGACGACGAGGTACTCGTCCATCAGCCCTCTCAGCCGCCAGGTCCGCCGGTATCCAGGATCGTTCGCCATGGGGAATGCCCTGCCCCCAGTCTACCCTACGGCAGCACCTCGGTCGCCCCGGGCTCCAGCAGCTGCGTCCACACCGAGGGCCTGTCCACCGCCATCCGGCTCTGGTTCACCTGGATGAGCCGCTCGTCCTGGGCCTTGCGGAACAACCGCGGCGGCGACGAGGGCTGCTTCGGATCGCTGTCCTTGGCGGCGATCTGCTCGGCCACGTGGATGCCGTCCGGCGCCACGGTCAGCGCCGCGGCGTACTCGTACTTGCGCAGCCACTTGCCGGTCAGCGGCTGGGTGGCCGTGCGGCTCAGGGCGATGTTCGCCGGCTGCATGCACTTGCCATCCTGGCCCACCAGCGGCTCCGCGACGAAGCGGTTGCCGCGCAGCGGCATGATCCGCACCATCCGCTGGCACGTCTTGGGATCGTCCTTCCCCCAGCACCGCTCGCCATCCACCAGCAGCACCTCGCTGCCGCCAATGCGCTCCATTCGGAGCCGCGCGCTCTTGGGCAGCGCCTTCAGCGTCCCGAGCGACCGCACCGCCAGGCCTCGCGGCGTGGCCTCCACCAGCGCCACCGGGCCCATGGCCTCCCCGTTCGAGAACCGCCGGACGATGGCCCACACCAGCTTCAAGTCCAGCCGCATCTCCGTGACGACCATGTCGTCCACCGTGAGCGGCTGCACGGGCAGCGGCGTGCCCTCGGGCTCCGTCACGGAGCACTCACCGGGGGCCGGGTCCTGCCAGAGGATCGGCGTGCCCATGCAGTCCGTGGGCGGCAACGGCACCCTGCCGGTGCCCGGATCATACCCGTTGATCAGCAGCTGGAAGAGCGCCTCGGGCTTCCACACCGCCGGAGACACCACCTTCATGGCCGCGGGCAACTCCGAGAAGCACAGCGCCCGCACCACCGGCTCGCGCACCGGAGCCTCGTGCTTGCAACTCAGCCCCGCCACTCCCAGCGCCACCAGCACCCACCGCAGGGCATAAGCCCCACGCATCCCCTTCGACGTCATGACTCCTCCTCGGCCTCACCGCCGTCCTCGTCTTCGTCCTCCCCGGCGCCACCCTTGTTCGCCGCATCTCCCACGATGGCCAGATAGGCCTTGGCGAACTCAGGCCCGAACAGGACAGCCGTCAGCTCCCGCTCCTCCTCCAGGAAGGCCCGGTGCTGCTCCGAATACTTCTCCCACCGCTTTGAGAGGTTGAAGGGCCAGATCCCGCCGAGGCCCTCGCTCAGGCTCTCCGGGCTCAGCCGGTGGAGCAGCCCCTTCACGCCCTCGCGCATGCCGTTGAGCAGCGCGATCTGGTGGATCATCACGTCCACGAAGCCGCCCATGAGCTCCTGCACGCGGCCAGCGCCCTCGGGCCCCTTGAAGTCCAGCAGGTAGCGGAGGATCTCGCGCGTGCTGCGCATCCGGGTGAGCGGGTTCTGATCGTTGGTGACGGGCACCGCCATCTGCTGGCCGAACTGATCGTGCCCCTGGCGCAACTCGATGAAGGCGCGGCCGAACGTCTCCAGCACATCCGCCAGGTGCTCCAGGAAGCGCTCGATGTCCGCCTCGGACTGCAGCCCGCGGTTGTCGGGCAGATAGGAGCGCACGAACCGGTTCAGCAGCTCCCGGGACACCACGTCCATCCGGTTGCTCGGCCCGCCCGCCTGCGCCGCCGAGGCTCCTCCCGTCGCGGGCTCCGCGTGGATCGGACGCCCCAGGTTCTTGGCGATCTCCTGGAACTGGGGCTCCTGCGCCATCTCCGGCATGCGCCGCTGGAGCTGGGCGATGAGCTGCTCGCGATCCTGCTCCGGCAGCGTGTCCACGCCCCTGGACAGCCCCTGGTGCAGCATCTTCCAGGCGGTGCGGTAGGAGTTGTAGAGCGGCACGAGCTGCTGGATGGTGTTCTGCAGCGCCGCCGCCCCACCGGGGGCCTGCGGGAGCACCTGCACGCTGCTCAGGGTCCGCTTGCGCGGGGGCAGAGTCGAAGTCACGGGCGCGGGCTTCTTCCGCGCGGGCTCCTCGTCCTCGCGGACCGTCCGCAGATCCAGCGAGGTGGCCTCGTCGCTCGTGTCCGAGCCCTGCATCGCCGGGGCGATAATGGTCCTCGGGCTTACCCCCCCTGCCTCCGCCTTCTCCTGCTCCAGCAGGCTGTCCAGGCTGGGCAACAGCGTGGTGCGCTGCTCCTGCTTGCGCTCCTGGACCGGGGTGGGCTTGAAGCTGAGCGCCTCACCCTTGGCGGGCGCCTCGTTCATGATGTCGGCCAGCGCCCGGAACTGCGTCAGGCGGGACGAGTTGTCCTTCACCGCCTTCGAGTCCCGTGAGAACTGGAACTGCACGGAGCCGATGGACACCTCCATCCCAGGAGTGATCCGCGCCGGCACGTTCTTCTCGATGCGCTTGCCGCCGACCGTCACCCCGTTGGTGGACCCGAGATCCACGATGGAGATGGAGCTCTTGTCGAAGCGCACCAGCGCGTGGAACAGCGAGACGAAGGGACGGGCGAGGGAGATGTCGTTGAGCTGATTGCGGCCAATGCGCACCGGAGACGTGGTGAAGACGAACTGCTTCTCCATCGGCGGATGGGACTCCACGTCCTTGATGCGGATGACCAGGGGCAGCATGGCCTTCTCCTATGCCGAAAGGAGGAGGCAGCCAAGGGGGTGCCTCGCGAAGAGGGTGCGGCAAACGCCAGGAGGGGGCCTCCGGTTCCCCCGGGGCCCCCTTTTTACGCGCCCCAGCGGGCGCTGTCCCCCCTTAATTACGCCTGGGAGAAGGCCAGATCCCAGTCGCCGCTGGGGCTCAGGCCCACGCGCAGGTGCGAGGGCGTGGAGCCGCTGGCCAGGTGCTCGAGCAGCTCCCGGGACAGCTGGGGCATGAGCGAGGCGCGCAGCACGTGGTCCACGTTGCGGGCGCCCGAGTCCATGTCCGTGCACCGGCGAGCGAACTCCTCGATGACCTCCGGGGCGAACTCCGTCTTGATGCGGTGCGAGGTGTGCAGCCGGCCCGCCAGGGAGTTGAGCTT
Organism: Hyalangium sp.; assembly: GCF_045802625.1. Classification (NCBI taxonomy): domain Bacteria; kingdom Pseudomonadati; phylum Myxococcota; class Myxococcia; order Myxococcales; family Archangiaceae; genus Hyalangium; species Hyalangium sp. The sequence continues at coordinate 20,639 of NZ_JBJMQP010000144.1, forward strand.
CATCGCGGCGATGTCCTTGAGGATGTCGCGAGCGATCGGCACGTAGGGCACCACGGACATGCGCGCCAGCAGCGCCGGCTTGAAGTGCTTGCTGAGCGCCGGCTTGATGGCCTCGCGCACCGCCTCGATGGTGGGGGGCTCGGCGGCCTGGAACATCTGGGTAATGACGTCCGTGGCCAGGTTGCTGGTGAGGATGATGACGGTGTTCTTGAAGTCCACCGTGCGGCCCTCGCCGTCGTTGAGCACGCCCTTGTCGAACACCTGGTAGAAGAGGTTGAGGACCTCGGGGTCCGCCTTCTCGCACTCGTCCAGGAGCACCACCGAGTACGGGCGCTGGCGCACCGCCTCGGTGAGCATGCCGCCCTCGCCGTAGCCCACGTAGCCCGGCGGCGAGCCGATCAGGCGCGACACCGTGTGCTTCTCCTGGAACTCGGACATGTTGATCGTCGTCAGGAAGCGCTCGCCGCCGTAGAGGGCGTCCGCCAGCGCCAGGGCCGTCTCCGTCTTGCCCACGCCGCTGGTGCCCACGAAGAGCAGCACGCCAATGGGAGTGTTGGGGTTGCGGATGCCCGCGGTGGAGGCGCGCACCGTCTCGGCCACCGTGCGCAGCGCCATGTCCTGGCCGCGCACGCGGCCGCGGAGCGTCTCCTCCAGGTTGAGCACCGCGCTCAGCGAGCTGCTGCGCATCTTGCCCACGGGGATGCCCGTCCACCCGGCCACCACGCGAGCCACCACGTCCGAGTCCACGTCCGCGTGCACCATGGGCGACTCGCCCGCCACGCGCTGGAGCGCCTCGCGCGCCGCCGTCACCTGGGCCTTGAGCTTCTCCTTGTCGGCTGGCTCCTTGGCCGTGTTCAGCTCCGCCTGGGCCTTGCTCAGCGCGTTCACCGCGGCGCGCTGCTCCTCCCAGCGCGCACGCAGGGTGGCCACCTGATCCTGCACGGCCTTGAGCCGCTCCTCCACCGGCGTGTCATCCTCCGGCGGCGGCTTCTGCCCCGCGGCCACCTCGCGATCCCGGGCGGCCTTCTCGCTCTCCAGGGAGGCCAGCTTCGCCTCCAGCTCCACCAGCTCGTCCGGCCGGGCGCTCTGCTCCAGCTTCACGCGCGCCGCCGCCGTGTCCAGCAGGTCCACCGCCTTGTCCGGCAGCAGGCGCCCGGAGATGTAGCGGTGAGACAGCTCCACCGCCGCCACCACGGCCTCCTCGCGGATGGTGACACCGTGGGCCTTCTCGTAGACGGAGCGCAGGCCGCGGATCATCAGCACCGCGTCCTGCTCCGAGGGCTCGTCCACCTTCACCGGCTGGAAGCGCCGCTCCAGCGCCGGATCCTTCTCGAAGTATTTCTTGTACTCGGACCAGGTGGTGGCGGCCACGGTGCGCAGCTCGCCGCGCGCCAGCTCCGGCTTGAGCAGGTTGGCCGCGTCACCGCCGCCCTGCGGACCACCGGCGCCGATCAGCGTGTGCGCCTCGTCGATGAAGAGGATGATCGGCTTGGGCGAGGCCTTCACCTCGGAGATGACGGCCTTGAGCCGGTTCTCGAACTCACCCTTCACGCCCGCGCCCGCCTGGAGCAGGCCGAGATCCAGCCCCAGCAGCTCGAAGTTCTTCATCGACTCGGGCACGTCTCCCTGCACGATGGCGCGCGCCAGGCCCTCCACGAGCGCCGTCTTGCCCACGCCCGGCTCGCCCACGATGATCGGGTTGTTCTTGCGGCGCCGGGACAGCACGTCGATCACCTGACGGATCTCGCGATCACGGCCGAAGATCGGATCGATCTTCCCCTCGCGAGCCTTGGCCGTGAACGAGGTGGTGAACCGCGAGAGCGCATCCTCGCCCCGAGGCGCGGGCGCCCCACCCGCCGGAGCCGCCGCCGCACCCGCCGCGGCAACCTCCGGCGCTTCCTTGGAGGTGCTCACCACATCCTCGAAGGCCTTCTTGAGCGCCTCGGTGGAGATGGCATCCAGCTCCGGGTAGGACTCCGCCGAGTACCGGGACGAGCGAGCGATCCACTGCGCCATCAGCGCGCCCGAGCGCAGGCGCAGCGCGCCGTGCTCCAGCGAGGCCAGGAGCCACGCATCCTCGAACCACTGGAAGAGGCTCTCGGAGAACACGGGCCGGGCGGCATTGCCGGTGCGCAGCCCGCGCAGCGTGTCCTCCACGCGCGAGAGCACCTTGGCGCGGTCCACCTGGAAGTGGCGGAGGATGATCGAGGCCTCGCCCTCCTCGTCCTCCAGGAGCTGCCGGAGCATGTGCTCGGGGATGATCTCGTAGGCTCGGGCGCTGCTCGCCCGAGAGACGGCCCCTTCCAGCATGCGCGTGGCAGTGGAGGTCAGACGCCGGACGAGAGACTTGGGTTCAACGCGCATCAGCATGCTCCTCTACGGTGAAAGAATCCGCGAAACGCTAGGGACTGGCCGAAGCCTCACTCCCCGAGAGCGAAGGCAGCGGGACGATCCTTGTCCTTATGCGAGGAACGGCAGCCTGTCGTCCTCCCAGATAGGTATTGCGCCCGAGCCGGGCCGGTGCCTTGGGCCCCAGCCGGAAGGCGCCCAGGACGTCCTCGCTCACGCCCAGCTCCAGGGCGCACTCGAGCGGATCGCGCACCACCAGCGTGACCACCTCGCGCACCAGCTGGCTCAAATCCCCCTCGGGCAGCAGGCGGTGGTAGGTGGGCCCATCCAGCGGGGCGATGCCGATGACGAACTTCCCGGCGCGATCGAACAGCTTGCCGCCCAGCATGGAGGTGCGGCCCAGGTGCGAGTTGAGCTTGCCCAGCTTCATCCGCTGCTCGGACTCCACCTCCACCCAGCTCCCGGCGAACTGGCGGACGGTGATCCGGGCCTGGCCCAGATCGTTGCGCAGCACGTCCATGAGCCCCAGCTCCAGCGTCCGAGCCGTGCGCGCCCGGGTCGCCAGCAGCGGCGCCAGCCGCAGGAGCTGCGCCACGGACAAGCCCACCGCGGGGCCGCGCTCGTACGTGTCCAGGCCCGCCAGCGCCAGCACGCGGCGGGACCAGACATCATCCCCGGCGCGAGTCGCCTCGCCCTCCGGCATGTACCGGGACAGCGCCCGGTACAGCAGCGACAGCAGCCGGTGGTGGAAGAGATCCAGGAACTGCCGCCGCAAGGGCCGATCCGGATCCTCCTGGGCGATCTCCTCGACCATGTAGCCCGGCAGCGGAGACGACGCGCCGGTGAGCCCCAGGAACGTGGTGACCACCTCGAAGATGTGCTTCGGGCCGCCCTGCGCCTCGCCCCACTCCGACACGCGGGGCACCAGCCGCACCTGGCTCACGTCGCCGGAGCTGAAGACGAGCGACGGATCATGCCTGAAGCGAATGGCCTCCTCGGCCGGGGGCCCGTCGCCGCCCACGCGCACGGCGCTCGAGGTCAGCCGCTCCAGCAGGGCCACCAGCTGGAGGAAGCGCACGTCCCCCGTGGCGAACTGGAGCGCCGCGTCGAGCCGGAAGCGGATGGTCTGATCTCCACCGCCCTGAGCGCGCACCTGCATCGCGCCCGAGGTCAGGCGCTCCAGCCGCGAGGCCAGCGAGAGCGTCGCCAGCTCTCCAGACTCGTCCTCCGGCGTCGCCTCGTCGCTCATAGGATCGGCTGACGCCCGTTGCGTGGCGGCCAGCGGTACTCCGCCTGAGAGGGTTGGATGCGCAGCAACACCTCGCTGAAGGCGTTGAGGCTCACGTAGGACGCGAAGATCTCGTCCAGCACGCTGCCGAAGAGGAAGGCATCTCCCAGGCCGGTGAAGCCCGCCTCCTCCACGTCCACGGTGACTTGGGTGCCGCGCACGGGCGTGCCTTGCAAGAAGCGCGTGGCCGGCTTGCCCGTCACGTTCCGCAGGGACTCGACGCGGAGCTGGTTGGCCCGAGCCGCCGGCTGATCCGCCGTCGCCTGGAAGTTGTACAGCTCCAGCAGGGCCTTGAGCGCGCCGGGATCCAGCAGCGAGCGCTGGTTGAGCGCCAGGTGAGACAGCAGCCGCCAGTGCAGCTCCGAGCCCAGCGGCGGCCGCACGGGCTTGGTCACCGCCATGATGTTGCGGAACTTCGCCGTCGTGGGAGACGCGGGCGTCGGCATGCTCAGATCGCCCACCTGCAGCCGCGAGGGCAGCGAGCGGTTGGTGCACGTCAGATCGATGGAGAGCGTCTCCTCGGTCGCCGTGGGCATGGCATCTCGCGGGCTGCCCAGCGACAGGAACGTGTCGATGCCGTCATTGAGCGGCGACTGCGAGCGGCGCAGCCGGAAGAAGCGCGCGTTGTCCCCGGTGTTGTGCGCGAAGTCGAAGAAGGGCCGGTAGTCGAGCCGATCGTTGCGCCCCGCCTGCAGGCCGGTGACGGTGTCCACCGAGTAGACTTCCATGTGCTCGGGATCCAGCCCCGCGGCGCGCAGCAGGTGCTCGTGCCCCAGCGCCCCCACCCGGATTGGATCCGAGGACGTGGTGAAGAGGTTCACCACCGGCGCGCAGTGCAGCTTGAAGATGTCCTTGGGCACGCGCCCGGGCAGCGGCGGCGGCCGCTCGAACTCGAAGGCCAGCTCCAGCCGCTGGCCGGTGATGGACGCGGCGGCCTGGAGCCCCCGCACCTCGATGAAGAGGAACTTCTGCGGCAGGGTGAAGTACTCCTGCAGCATCCGGTAGCCCTCGGGCGCCCGGGCCGGCCACGGCAGCAGCTGATCGTCCGGAGAGAAGCCCACCGCGCGCAGGTTGCTCGGAGGCAGCCGCACCGGCTCGCTCCCGGCCGCGCCGCGCACCAGGATGCTCTTGCAGTGCCGCATCAGCCACACCAGCAGCGTGGAGCTGACGGCCGGCTCGCCGTGGATGAAGAGCGAGAAGCCCTCCTCCTGGAAGATCTCGCCGCGCCCCTGCTCCGCCATCTGCAGCTGCACGCGCAGCACGGGCGAGAGCTGCGTGGACTGATCCAGCACCGTGTCCACCAGCGTCAGCGGCAGCAGATCCACCGGCCGCGTGGTGCGGAACACGCACGTGGTCCCATCCACCGGCTTGGAGCCCACCTCCGCGCCCGCCGGGATGCGCGAGCGCCCGCGCAGCAGCCGCGCGTGGGGGCTGAACTCCACCACCGAGCACGAGGGCAGCACGCGCAGGTAGTGCGGCAGCAGCAGGTCCACCAACCCGTGGACCACCTCCGGCACCGCGTCGTCAATGCGCTCGCGGATGCGAGCCGTCAGGAACGCGAAGCCCTCCAGCAGGCGCTCCACGTCCGGATCGCCGCCGCGCTCCACCAACATGCCGGCCAGCGCGGGGTTGGCGCTGCCGAACGCCTTCCCCATCTCCCGAAGATATGCGAGCTCGCTCTGGTAGTACTTGCTGAACACCCGTGGCTCCCGCCTGTCACCGGCACGCTCACCAGACCTCGACCTTCCCTCCCGGTGACATCTGCGTCCGGAACCGCAGCACGCCTCGGGCACTCTTGTCCGCGGGCTGCGCGGTGATCTCGAACCGCAGCACCAGGGGATCCTCGTCCGGCACGTGGCGGACGCTGACGTTGCGCAGGCGTGGCTCGTACTCGAGCACCGTGGCGCGGATGGTCACCTGCAACGTCTGGATGGCCGAAGGGAACGAGTGGACCAGGTCCGTGAAGTCCACCACTCCGAAGTTCGGCACCGTCACCGAGTCTCCCTTGCGCGTGTTGAGCAACACCCGCAGGTGCTCGACGATGGAGGTGGAGACGTCCGCGTTGCGCGAGGACGTCCCCTCCTCCAACTCGATTCGTGACAGAAGCCCGCGCCCCGCCACTGTCGTGTCCTCTCCGAGCTCCGCCGCCGCGCGCCCGCTTCAACCCGGCGCACGGCGAGCAAGAGAGCTCAGCGCTGCTGATCCCAGGTGTCCTCGTGCGTCACGCCACCGTTGGTGTACGTCCACCCGATGGTGTGGAACACGAACGTGACCTCCTCGAGCGGCGGCTCGGTGGAGGAGGCCGGGACGATGGTGTCCGGCACGATCTGCTTGATGCTGGCGATGCGGCCCTTCTTGAAGCCCACCGTGTAGAACTGCTCGGTGGTGCCGTCGCCGGTGGGGTTGGGGCGGAAGAACTTGAAGGTGGCCTCGATCACCTGGTTCTCCGTGAGCGCCTTCATCAGCAGCGGCGAGGCCTTGTCGATGCGCTTACGGATGAGCAGCGGCTGGTACTGGCGCCGGCCGGTGGCGATGCCGGAGCCGGCCTCGCGTGCGGTGATGACGGCCTGCTCGTAGTAGACGCACTCGATGGAGTCCTGACGGCCGAGGCTCACCTGGGTGCTCTCACCCTTGATGTCCGTGCCGTTCGACTTGAGGAACAAGTGTACTGTCTCAGCCATTGGCTTCTCCTTCTTCCGCTTTCTTCTGCGTGACTGACTGCTCGTATTGAAGCTGCCTCGGAGCCCCCCTCCCAGGAGAGCCCGGAACCGCGAATGTAGCCGCCGGATCCCACACCCCGGCGGCTACGAGCGCCATGAGGGTTTCCCCTTAGGCACCCTCGAACTCCCTCACTCCTTGTCGAGCTTGCCGACCAGGGACAGCGTGAAGGAGGCGCCCATGTACTTGAAGTGGGGGCGCACCTGGAGGTTGCAGCGGTACCAACCCGGCTGGCCCTCCACGTCCTCGACCTTGATCTTCGCCGAGCGCAGCGGGCGCTTGGAGCGCACCGAGGGCGCCGGATCATCCATGTCCGCCACGTACTGGCCGATCCACTGGTTGAGCTCGCGCTCGAGATCCGCGCGCTCCTTCCAGCTGCCGATCTGCTCGCGCTGCAGCACCTTCAGGTAGTGCGACAGGCGGGACATGATGAACATGTACGGCAGCTGCGTGCCCAGGCGGTAGTTCGTCTCGGCCGCCTTGCCCTCGGGGCTGTTGCCGAAGAACTTGGGCTTCTGCACGGAGTTGGCCGAGAAGAAGGCCGCGTTGTCGGACTCCTTGCGGAACACCATGCCGATGAAGCCCTCCTCGCTCAGCTCGTACTCGCGCCGCTCGGTGAGGAGCACCTCGGTGGGGATCTTCGTCTGGATCTCGCCCATGGCCTCGTACTGGTGCAGCGGCAGGCTCTCCACCGCGCCACCCGACTGCGGGCCGATGATGTTCGGGCACCAGCGGTACTTGGCGAACGAGTCCACAATGCGGCTGGTCAGCGCGATGGAGGCGTGGCCCCACAGGTAGCGCTCGTGCTGGCCGATGACGTCCTCGTTGAAGTTGAAGGACTTCACCGAGATGGTCTTCTCGCCGTAGGGCAGCCGCAGCAGGAAGCGCGGCATGGCCAGGCCCACGTAGCGCGAGTCCTCGCTCTCGCGGAAGCTGTGCCAGCGGGCGTACTGCGGACCCTCGAACAGCGACTTCAGGTCCTTGAGGCCCGGCAGCTTCAGGAAGGAGGTCTCCCCGAAGAACTCCGGCGACGTGTTGGCGATGAACGGGGTGTGCGCCATGGCCGCCACCGCCGCGCACTTCTGCAGCAGGGCGATGTCCTCCGGGCCGGGCCCGAAGTCGAAGTTGGCGCAGATGGTGCCGTAGGGCTTGCCACCGAACACGCCGTACTCGTTGGAGTACACCAGCCGGTACAGGCCGGACTTCACCGTCTCGGGGGCGTCCTCGAAGTCGGTGAGGAGATCTTCCTTGGTGGCGTTGAGCATCTCCACCTTGATGTTCTCGCGGAAGTCCGTGCGATCGATCAGGAACTTCAGCCCGCGCCAGGCGGACTCGAGCGCCTGGAGCTTGGGGTGGTGGAGGATCTCGTTGACCTGGGCGCTGAGGCGAACATCCACCTCGGCGATCATCGCGTCCACCAGGGCCTTGTCCACGCGCTCCGCGGAGCGGCCCGGGGCCAGCATCTCCGCGATGAAGGCCTGAACGCCCTTGCGAGCGACGTCATAGCCGTCGTCGCTGGGCTTCATCTTCGTCTCGGCGAGGATCTCGTCGAGCAGGGAGTTCTGGGCTTCGGTTGTCGTTGCTGCGGCGCTAGCCGCCTTGCCTTCAGTGCTCATCCGTATTCACGCCTCTCTATGCTTGCGCGGCGGTGGCTACTTCTTGTCTCCGCCCATTCCCAGCTCCGCCATCAGCTTCTGACGGCCCTCGGTGTCTCCGAGCAGGGCTTGGATCTTCTTGCGGAAGGCCGGCACGTTGCCCAGCGGCCCCTTGAGGGCGTTGAGCGCGGCGCGCAGCTCCAACAGCTGCTTGAGCTGGGGCACCTGGTTGACGATGCCCTCGGGAGTGAAGTCCGCGAGCGTCGAGAACTTCAGCGACACCGCCATCTCCGCGCCCTTCTCGCTGGAGAGCTTGTCGGCGACGTTGATGTCCAGCCCGAGGTTCTGCTTGCTCATCACCTCGCTGAAGTTGGACTTGTCGATGTTGATGGGGGCGCGCTCCTCGACGGGGCGGTCATCCTTGCGGCCGGTGTAATCCCCCACCATGAGAATCTTCAGCGGCAGCTCGACTTCGGCCTGCGCGCCTCCGGTCTCGGACTTGTAGACGATGTTGACGCGCTCTTTCGGCGCGACCGAACCTTCCTTGCTCACCTCGTGACCTCCTGGTTGGGGACGGCGTTATCCCGCGCGGACTCACCGTAAGAGGCCCCCCTCTCACAGAGACACCCTCAGGGCAGCGCTGGGATCAATCAGACATAGGCGATGATACCGGGCGTTGAACTCCGACACCAGCGCCTCGGGCGCTTTGGGCTGGGGACGGGAAACCCCCAACAGGCCCTCCAGGCACTCGGCGGTGAGCGCTGGTTCCCACACATCCAACCCACGCTCGACGGCCTCTCGATCGAGCGCCTCGTACAGAGCCCTGGCTACGTTACCCTGACCGCTGGCGGCGCAAAGTTTCGCGAGCGCCAGCCGGGCCTTGAATCGCCTGCGGCTGGAGGTGGCTCCCTCCACGCGCCTCTGGAGCATGGCGATCGCCTCGGGAGCCTTGCCGCCGCCCAGGAGCTTGCGGGCCTCGGAGAGCGCCGCGGCCTCGTCATCGCCGTCCTCGCCCTCGGCCTTGGAGGAGGTGGTGGCTCCGCCCGCCGCGGCCGGAGGCGCCAGCTCCGACTCCAGCCATGCGCGCGTCTCGCCATTGGCCACCGGCGAGCCATCGCCAAACAGGAACTTGGGCACCGCGGGCATGCGCTTGAGCCACGCGCCCAGCTCGCCCAGCAGCGCCTGACGCGCGGGCCCGAAGGTGGGCCCCAGCTCGGCCAGCGCGCGGGCGCTCAGGTAGTGCAGATCCACCCAGAAGCGGTGCTGCATGAGCGCGGACTCGGCCTCCTCCAGCACCTCGGCCCACTTGCCGTTGGTGGCCATCTTCTCCAGCTGCGTGCGCAGCGCCGGAGGCGGCGCGGGGATCGACGTCTTGCCGCTGGCGTCCGCGGGGGGCGGCTGCACCAGGTGCAGGTACAGGCCAATGCGCAACATCCGGTAGGACTGCGGATCCGTGGCCACCGCGCGCCGCAGCGTGCCCGCGGCGCTCACCAGCGCAGAGCCCGTCTGGCGCAGGAAGTCGGTGACGCCCTCGGCGCCGGACATCGCCGCCACGGGCGGCGTGCTGACGGACGGTGGAGGCGGCGCGGCCACGGGCACCGTCACCGGAGCAATGGCAGGCGGCGGCGGCACCGAGGTGGTGGGCTTGGCCTCGACCGGCGGCGGAGGAGGCGGCGGCGCCTCCGCGGGCAGCGAGGCCTTGAGGCGTTGGACGCTCTCGAGCAGCGGCCGGACGGCGGGGCCATTGGCCTCGAACTTCTGCCGCGCCACCTCGGCCAGCCGGGCGGCGGCGACATCCAACGCCTCCACGCGCTCGCGGGCCCCAGCATCCACCTGCGTCTCGCCCAGCGTCTTGGAGGTGCGCTCGATCAGCCAGCCCAGCGCGTTGACGCGGCCCCGCAGGCGCGCCAGCTCCGGGAAGAGGCCCGGCCAGTAGCGGTCCATGATCTCGGAGACCAGGACCAGCCCGGTGGCGAGCCCGTCGAGCCCCTGTGTCTGGTACAGGCCATAGGCCAGGTACGTGGCGATCCGCAGATCCTTGGAGACGGTCTGGAGCACCTTGCCGCTGGAGTCCAGCACCATGTTCCAGTCGATCTGGCCGCCCGTCACCGCCTCGAGCTTGGCCATCTCGGTGACGACGGCCTCGTACTGAGGATTCGTCTTCGCGGCCGCGCCCGCCGGAGCCGCCGCGGAGCAGGGCTCGATCCAGCTCTTCGCCTTCTCTCGGAGTTGTTCGATCGAGACTGCCATGTCACCCATCCCCTGTTGAACTTGCCTCAGCTGGCGAACGCCAGGACCACCGACTCCGCCGTGGAGCCCGCGTCATCCAGGGCCTGGCGCTGCTTGGAGTTGAGCGCCTGCTTCGCGGTCTCGATGGCATTGGCCGCCTTGGTGCGCAGCGGCCACAGCTTCATGCTGGAGTGCTCCGGCTTGGCCAGGTGCAGCAGCAGCGTCGAGGACGGCGGCCCGAGCGACACCAGCAGCCGGGGGCTCGGCCCGGCCTGCCAGAAGAGCGACGGCGTCATGCCGCGCCACTGCAAGAGCCGCCGCGCCATCTCCACCCATGGATACGGCCCCGTCTCCTCCGGGAAGGGGCAGTCCAGCGTCACGCCGGGCTTGGAGGGCTCCTTCCCCCGCTCGGCCGCGCACGCCATCATGAAGGTGCGGAAGGCGTAGTACTGCGCGCCCGCCGGAGCCCCATCTGCCGTGAACTGCCGCACCAGCGAGGACGCCGGCGCCGCCAGGGCCCTGCGCCGGTACGTGTCCGCGGCGGCGGAGTCTCCCGCGGCGTGAGCGTTCAGCGCCTCCATCCGCTGGGTCAGCTCATCAGCGGACAGCCTGGCCGAGTCCGCCAGCAACTGCCTTGTCGCGGCGAAGAAGGCCTGATGCGAGCCGTGCAGCGTGGCGGCGTTGCCCGACACTGGCCCGAGATCGATCGGCACGTAGACGCAGAGCGGGAAGTGCCGCCCCACCTTGTCCGTGCTGGGCGCCATCATCCCCACCAGCGCCTGACGGCCACCGGCGGCGGTGTAGACGAAGCAGATGGGCTCGGCTGGGAGCGTGAGGTTGGCGCGGCGAACAGCCTCGTGCCCCTCCTCCAGCCACTTGTGGAACTGCGCCGAGACGGGATCGGCGGCGTTCCAGCGGATGAAGTCTCCCTGACAGGGCGCCTTGCCCAGCAGCGCCACGGAGTTGGCTTTTACCCCGAACATCCGGCCCCCTTTCCGATCATCCGCGGAGGAGCGACTCCCGGCGCGCGGAACGGCTGGAGCATCCCGGTACCGGGGCCGGGGGAGACACCGAAGAACGGCGTGGCCGTGCGCGAGGGGCGGAAGTCGATCACCACATCCGCGCCCACCGACGGCATCTTCCACGTCACCGAGAACACCCGCGCGCCCTTGTCCACCTGCGGCGCGCCGATCTCCATCAGCCGGAACAGACCCCACTCGCCATCCTGATCGAGCGTCTCCACCTGGCCGCGGTTGTTGCGCACCTTGATGAAGGCGCCGGACTTCTTGCCATCTCCAGGCCAGCTGAACGGGTACCACTCCTCGGGGCCGTTCTTGTACTCCACGGACTTGCCGTCCACCGAGAAGGTGATGGAGGCCAGCTGCGGCGAGGGCCGGATGTGGATGGTGAACTGCATGCCCGGATCCTGGGCCCGCGGCGCGAACAGCGAGCTGGTGATGTCATCCGAGCGCGACAGGAACTGGAACAGCAGCGGCTGGAGCGACACGCCGCCCACGCCGTGGACGGCCTTGTAGTTGGAGCCCACCTTGCGCACGTTCTCCTTGAGCTCGGCGCCGTAGAAGCCCCACACCGTGCCGGCATCGGGCCGGTAGAAGTCCGCCACGTCCTGCAGCGCCGCGTCATGCCCCGTCTTGTTGAACGGGTAGCGGTTGAGCAGGTTGCGCTTGAAGGTGTCCGACACGTCGCTGCACCACTTGTCGTTGAGCTCTCCGCCCGCCTTGCCGCTCACGGAGCTCGAGGCCGTCTCCAGCGGCGGCATCAGGACCTTGTTGAAGAAGGGCCGGACGTTGGGGTCCTCCTGGCCGTTGATGAGCGACTGGACCGTCACCTTGGCGGTGGTCAGGCGGGCCATGGCCTGCTTGCTCGCCGTGGGGTTCTCCGCGAGCTCGCGGAGCGCATCCCGGACGAACACGAGCTGCTCCTGGTACTGGTCGAGCGCCACGGACTGGGGGGGCGCATCGTCCGTGGCGGGCTTCGGCGGGACACCGAACTTCACCATCGAGTCGAAGGCGGCCTGCACGTGCAGCGGAGTGAACTGGATCTCGCCTGTGTCCTCGCCGCCGGAGGCGAACTTGACCCCGGTGTTCATGAGATCCTTGGCGTCCTTCGAGGCCTTCTTGTCGAGCTTCTGCTTGATCTTGCCGAGGATGTCTTCGCCCACCTCTTCCGCGGCGCTCTTGTTGGGCAGCTTGGTGTTGTAGGCCACCGCCTGGAACAGGCGCGCCAGCGGAGGCGGCTTGCCGCGCGTGAACTCCTCCAGCTCCGCGAGCACTTCGGTCTGCCCGCCCGGACGCGACACCTCGATCGAGTCCAGGAAGGCCTGCCACTCGTTGATGTAGGTGGAGAAGTAGAGCGACTCCAGCTTTTTGATCTGGCGCTCAATCTCCGCGTCGGTGCTGTTCTTGGTGTCCCGGTTGAGCACCCAGAGATCGGCGTTCTGCAGCGGCGACTCGAGCCGCTCGCGCACCACCTTGTCCCAGCCCTTGCGGGTGAAGGCGCTGCGCACCACGCCCTTGGACTTGATGTTGGAGGCGGTGCCTCCCAGGATGCTGGAGAGCTTCAGATCGAACTCGCGCCCCGCGTCCGCGACGATCTGGCTGAGCAGCAGCTGCTCGAAGGGCAGCTTGCTCAGCGCGGTGCGCGTGTCGCCGATGATCTTGTCATTGCGCGTGTAGGCCAGCGAGGGATCCTTGGCCAGCAGCGTCAGGTAGAGGTCCACGTGCCCGCCGAGGATGTCCTGGCGCTCCTTGCTCTCAACGAACCCGGGGCGGGTGCTCCAGCGCTCCTTCAGGTGCGAGACGAGCCAGGCCCGCTCCGCGTCGCCGATGGGCGGCTCCGAGGCCGTACGAGGCCCGGTGAGGAACAGGTTCATCTTGAGCAGGTTGAAGAAGCGCGCGTACTCGTGCTCGTCCGGAGCGCTGGTCTCCTCGCCCTCGTGCTTCTTGGCGAAGGCCGCCAGGTCCTTCATGTCCTGGACGAGCACGGGCTCCACGAAGGTGCGCCGCACGGCCGTGCCGTAGAACCGGCTCAGCGGCGCTAGAAGCTCGTCACCCCGGTACATGCCGAACCGCATCCCCGCGGACGGCCCCTTGCTCAGCTCGTCGATCCAATCGTGCAGCACCTTCAGGTCCTCCACCGCGATCGAGGCGGTGGAGGCGGTGGACCCCGTCGCCTGCTGGGCCTGGAAGATCCTCCGCGTGTCCTGGATCAGATCCCGGTTCTTGAAGAAGGCCACCGTCGGGAACAGGAGGATGAGCACCGCGACGAACAGCCCTCCGCCCGCGTAGGCGTACTGCATCTGACGCTGGCGCCGGTCCTCGGCCGTGCTCTGCACCGCCAGATCCTGATCCGGGAAGATGACGCTGGAGAAGACGTCTCGCAGGAAGTAGCTGCGCGCCTCCACCGAGGACTTGGTGGTGCTCGGCAGCGAGCGCCGGATGCCGAAGGCGTCCGCCATCGCGTTCATCACGCGATCGATGGGGCTGCCCTCCTGCGTGCCGCTGGTGAAGTACACCCCGCGCATCACCGGCGTGTCCGCGTACACGTTCTCCGCGAACAGCGCCTGCACCATGGCGGCGATGTTCGCGCGCAGGCCCTCGAACTGCTGCGGGAAGCGGTAGATGCGCTCGCGCGTCTCGGGGTGGCGCTCCTGGCCCAGGCGCTGGGTGCTGCGCTGCTCCACCACCTCGGCCAGCTCGTCGAAGCGCTCCTTGAAGAGCCCGACCAGATCCTCGCCCTTGTCCATCACCGGGATGGTGGAGCCCCAGATCTGCCCGCGCTCGCTCTTGGCCAGATCTCCGAAGACGTCCACGAAGCCGGCCAGCAGGTCGCACTTGGTGAACATGAGGTAGACGGGGACGATCATCTTCAATCGCTCCATCACCTCGTCCACGCGCTCGCGCAGCCGCTGCGCCAGCTGGATGGTCTCCTCCTCGTCGATGCCGATGATGTCGCCCACGCTCACCGCGACGATGAGGCCGTTGACCGGCTTCTTCGGGCGGTTGCGCTTGAGCATGTCCAGGAAGCTGAACCACTCGTCCCGGTCATCATCCTCGGTGGTGTAGCGGCCCGCGGTGTCGAGGATGACGGCCTCGTTGGTGAGCCACCACTCGCAGTTGCGCGTACCGCCCACGCCCTTCACGCCGCCGCCGCGAGACGACAGGTACGGGAACTTGATGCCCGAGTTGCGCAGCGCCGTGCTCTTACCGGAGCCCGGCGGGCCGATGATCATGTACCAGGGCAGGACCGAGAGGGCTTCCTTGCCACCGCGGCCCCGCGCCAGCTTGGAGCTCTTCAGCGCGGCGATGGCCTTGGTGAACTCGGCCTGCATCTGCTGGACCTCTTCCTGCAGGTCCGGCCGAGCGTTGGCCGCGTGCGCGTCCGCCTGAGCCGACAGCGCCTTCTCGATGTCTCCCGCGGCCTTGGCTGCCTTGATCTGGCGGATCGCGATGAGCGCGATCAGCCCCAGGACGAGGAGCGTGGTGAAGGCGACGGCGATCCAGAGGGGGAGCTGGAACACCAGGACGACCGCCCAGATTGTCGCGGCCGCCAGCGCGGCGAAGATGTACTTGAGCATCCGCTGGCTCCGTCAGGGCTTGGCAGCAGTGGAAGGAGGAGAAGACGTGGCAGCAGCGGCCGCGGAAGGAGCAGGACCCGAGGCGGCCTCGATCTCCTCGACGAGCGAGGAGACGCTGCTGCTCAGGCTCAGCCGCAGCCCGCCATAGACGAGCAGCGCGAAGACGACGACGCCTCCGGAGATGGCCAGCAGCGGCAAGGTCCGCTTGGCCGCCTGCGTGCCGCTGGAGGGCCGCTCCCCATTGGGAGACAGCGTCTCCGTGTCGAACTTGAACGAGGGGGCCAGATCCCGCTGAAGCTGTTCGATCAGCTGCATCAGCTCCAGCTCGCCGCCGCGCACGCGGTAGCGGCCCTGGAACCCGAAAATGAGGCACAGGTAGTAGGCGCGCAGCGCCTCCGTGCGGCGAGGATCCTTGCGGATCTCCTGGAGCTTGGTGAAGAAGCCCTCGCCGGCGCGGTTCTCCTTGAAGTACTGGAACTGCAGCAGGTTGCCGAGCCAGTAGTCGCGGAACTCGTCGGACTTGCTCAGGGCCAGCTCATCCGCCAGCGCGACGAGCGCGTAGGCGATGTCGTCCACATCCTGCTGGGGCAGCCCCTCGTCCCGGGCATTCCTCATCATGTCACTGACGAAGGAGCGCAGGCGCTGCTGCACCTGCTCCGGGGCGGGCAGCGAGCTGGGCTCCGCTTGGCGGATCTGCAGCAGCGCGCCGAAGCAGTCCTTGGTGATGACGTTCAGCCGATCCATGTCTCAGCGCCCCCTGCTGCCTTCCTTCTTACCCGGCACGCCCATCAGCTCCAGCTTCGTCCGACTGGGATCGAACGGCTGCGGCAGATAGATGGCGAGCGTCTGATCCTTGATCGCGTCCTTCCAGTACCTGTCGGTGGTATCGAGCGAGAAGTAGACGACCTTCGGCTTGACCGGGACCTCGGGCGGAGGCCGGAACGTCACGTTCAGCGGCACTCCCGGCGTGGCGGCCTGGATGATGTTGTGGATCTCGTCCCAGCTGGCGATCTTCGCCAGGGCCGGGAGCTGATCCGCGGTCTGCTGCTCCATCAGGTGATCGGCCTTCACCGCGAGGATGAACTGGGTGCAGCGCGCCAGCCGCTCGTCCTCGAGCCGGCCCAGGTGCATGCCGTCCTTGCGCGACTCGAGCGCGATGGCGACGGACTGCTCCAGCGCCACCGAGCGCAGCAGCCCATCCAGCCGCTGGAAGAGCCCCTCGAAGGTGACGCGCAGGTTGGTGTACTGGAACTTGGGCAGGTTGGCCGGATCCGAGTCCGCGGAGAACGTGGAGAGCTGTCCGGCGGCCTGACTCAGCAGCAGGTAGAGGAACTGCGGCGACATGTCCGCCGTCTCCACCGCGTGGGCCACCTGGGGGATGAGCCCGTTGAGCGCGCTGAGCTGCAGGAACTTCGTCACGTCCGCGCCGGTGAACTCCAGCGAGGCCTCGTCCCGGTGGCGCCGGGTGTCGGACAGCTCGCGCTGCTTGCCGTGCATGGACTTCAACAGCTGCCGCAGGTTCGCCAGGATGTAGGGCGAGGCGGAGATCCGCAGGCACGGCGGGATGTAGCTGGGCGACAGCACCGCGGCGCCCGTCTTGTCCCGCACCAGCTCGCCGATCTTGATGCTCTCGTAGTCCTCGCGCGGCTCGGTGCCGAAGAGGAAGCGGATGTTGCGCTGGGCGAAGGCCACCGCGGACACGGACTCGGTGGTGATCAGATCCGCCACCGAGCGGCTCACCACGCTGAAGCGCGGCGCCGTGGAGGACCCATTGGCGTCGCCATAGCTGGCCACGCCGTCGCGCTCGCGCGCCACGCCCAGGTACACGTCCAGCGACTTCTTCGAGGCGCCGAAGTGCTCCTCGATGGGACGGGCGGCGGGCTCCTCGGGCTGGCCCCGCTCGAAGGTGACGGGCAGGCCGTCCGGCAGGATGCCGAAGAAGCGCAGCAGCTGGAGCTGCCCGGCCGCCAGCGCCTTCTCGTCCACCTCCATCTCCACCACGCCCCAGTCATAGGGCGTCATCGCTCCCAGCCGGGCCGACAGCAGGGACTCGTGGTACAGGTCCGCCTGCTGCATGTGCTGGGGATTCATGAACATCCCCTCGGACCACACGACGCGCTGAGGAATCTTCATCCTCGCCCCTCCGCCCGGCCTCGGGCCTCGACCCGATAGTCCTCGAGATAGAAGTGAAGCGGGGCGGACTGCCCTGGCTTCTTCGCGGCGGCGCAGAGCTCGGGCGTCACCTCTGGCAGCCGCTGGATGGAGCGCCACACCTGGCCCGCGGGCCGGCGGAACACGCCCAGCACCACGATGAAGTTTGCCTTGGGATCGCGCGAGAGCTGCCGCGTCAACGTCCGTCCCGGCTCCAGCGTCAGCTCATCCGTCGCGATCAGATCGTCCTCCAGGATCTCCTTGGGACGCTGGTACACGTCCTGGAACTCCGCCGCCTCCAGGCGCCGGATGTCCTTGAGCTGGAGCACCTGGACGATCGTCGAGAGCGAGCTCCCCCGATCATCAGGATTGAGGCGATCGCTCGCCTCGAGGAGCACGGAGATTGGAGGGGGCTCCTTGCAGGGCTCGGCCGGTGCGGAGGCGTGAGCACATGCTCCCAGCCACACCACGAACCCCAGCGCGAGCGCCGTCCGCCATCCGCATCCCCCCCCGCTGCCCCAGACCTGCAGCCACCTGCCGGCCAGCATGCAAACCCCTGTCAGAACACGTGGAAATCGGGCGAACGCTGCCACACCGAACCGTTCAGTTCAAGGCAGCTGCCCAATTCGCGTGGGCCCCCTGGGCGCGCTTCCCAGGCAGGTAGCCACCTCCCGAGGCGCACCTGAACCCGGCACGTCGGGCCGCGGCGCCCCACGTCCGCGAGCCGCTCAGCCCGAGATACGACGCCATGAGTCAGGCGGAAGGTTCGCGGGAGGAGGCTCTCGGGCGATGGAGGGAACCTGGAGGTAGTCCTCCTCCGTTGTCAGCCCCTGGGCCTCGGCGAGCCGCACCAGGGCCAGGCCCTCCACCGACAACATCCCCTCCGTGAAGCGCACCTCGTCCGCCACGCTCCCCTCTTCGGCCAGCTTCTCGTAGTGATCCTGGCGCTCCGACAGGAACCGTTCGAGTGCCGGGTTGAACGCCTCCTCATCCTTCGCCAGCAGGGCCTGGCAGAGCTCGAGCCGGATGTCCTCGGCGTCCTGCAGGGCCTTGGCATAGCGCGTCAGGAGCGCCTGGCTGTCCGCGGCGGAGGCCCGCAGGAAGAAGTGCTGCATGAGGAACTCGACGAAGAGGAAGTCCTCCTCGTACTCCTCGCCCTGGGCCCAGGTGCGCCGGGAGTCGCGGGCGATCAGCGCCGCTCCGTCCAGATCGCCGGCCGCGATGGCATCGAAGAACGGCAGGGCCTTGCTCGTGCGCTTGCGGGCATCATCGGCGCGAGACAGGAAGTGGGCGAAGGCCCGGCTGCTCTGGTGCAGCCGCCGGTGGAACGTCCGCGGGGTGGCGGTGAGGAAGAGCTCCCCGATGCCCGCGATGCGGAAGTTGCGGCAGAAGGTGAGCACCGTGCCGAGCTCGCACCGGGCGCTGAGCACCTCGGGCAGCAGCTCCTCGTTCTCGGCCAGGGCGTTGTTCACGAAGACGGGCAGGAACTGAGAAGTCATCGCGGGCAGGACCCTCGCCGGGAGTGGAGTGGGAGCACGTACACCTAGGAGGCGGGCTGGAGCGAGAGGCAGCCCACCTCTCCCCCCTCGGAGCTGGAGACTACCAACGCATGCGGGGTGCGGGCGTGGCCGCGCGACAGCTCATGGACGGCCAGACACGCCCCGAGCGCGCCACTGGCGGCCCCCACATCTCCCACGGAGACACATGGCAGATGCAGGCGCGGCTCGGCCACCCGGCCCGCAAGGCGCACCAGCGCGCTCCCCCACTCCATGGCCCGCCAGGACTCGCCATTGAGATCCGAGTACACCTCGCCGCGAAAAGCCCCCTGGAGCGCGGACTGCTCGAGCGCCTCCCGGATGCACGCCGCGAGCGCCACGCCCGTATTGGGCTCGCCGGAGAGGAAGGAGTGGGACTCCTGGCCCGTGGCGATTCCGGTGACGAGCACCGGCGCAACGGCTCCCCGCCGAGCGGCGCTCGGCTGCGTCTCCAGGAGGAGACAGGCGCCCGCCTCGCCAGGGCTCAGCCCGGTGGGCACCGCCTCCGTCTTCAGACGCCGGGAGCCCGCGAGCCACTGCAACGTGAGCGGATCCAGATAGGAGTCCACGGCGGCGATGAGCACCCGATCGAGGCCCCCGCGTGTGAGCTGCTCCACGGCCCGGTGCACCGCGGTGGCCGTGCCCGCATGCCCCAGGCCGACGACGTCCAGGTGCTGCTGGCTCAGCGGCAGCGCCAGCGCGTTGTACAACGGAGCGAGGAAGGCCTTCCGGAGCGCCTCCTCCCCTTCCCCGTCCTCGTTCTGGAACCGGGCGTCATTGGGACGAGGGGTGACGGTGATCAAGCCGGTCTTCTGCCAGAACCGCGTGTCCTTCGCCTCCGGGAGGCCCGTGGTGCCAAGCAGATCCCGAGCCGCCCCCCGAGCGAGCCGCAGCCAGCGGCCCACCATGTTGAAGCCCTCGGTGTACCCGTGGATGGGA